>JAIRKX010000099.1 GCA_031259805.1 Prevotellaceae bacterium
CGGATAAGGCGTCGAACGTACAGGCCTGCACGCAGTCGCCGTGGCCGACGCAGCCGAACGCGCAGCCGGTGTCGCCTTTATACAGCGTGTGCGCGACGAGGCACGACGCCGCCCCGTCGTATCGGCTGGTGCGCGGTCGCACAGTGCAATCGCCGGCGCATCGTACTACGGCAATCAGGGGTTCTTGCGACGCAACCATCTTTCCTAATAATGCCGCTATGTCGCTCATGACGCTTGCTCCGCCCACAGGACAGTAGATGGCGTCCATCGTGGCGCTTTTGACGGCCGCTTCGGCCAACGCACGACATCCGACATAGCCGCATCCGCCGCAGTTTACTCCGGGCAGAAGCGCTGTTACCTCGTCGATACGCGCATCTTCGTCGACCTTGAATCGTTGCGCCACGAGATAAAGCACAGTCGCCAGCACCACCCCCAGCAGGCTTAGTATAATAACGGTAATAATAATGGTATACATGTTTAAAGGTCTATCTTTTCAATTTCAAATTCGAACGTTCGTTTCAATGTATTCCTAACAGCATACAAGACGCCGTAGTAGCCAGCCACGCCGCCGATACTCGCTACGCCGCTCCAGACGCTGGGGCAGTCATGCGCCTGCAAAAGTACTAAAATTACTAACAACAATGCCAACGGGCATACATAACCCCACCACACTGCCGCCAGTTCGCCGCCCGACACAAGGATGACGCGCACCTCGTCGCCCGCCTGCACGGCCTGTCCGCGATTGGGGACGACGACCTGTTTCTCGCCCGCGCCCGCCGCACGACACAAGCCCTTTGCCCGGCACGCGCCGCACGACGAGGCAACCGATATCCGCACCTCTATCGTTTCCGGCGTTACTCGCTCGACAACGCCCCGATGTATGATCTGTGATGTATTCGTCATCCAGTACTTGTTTTTTCGGAAGACAAAGATACTATTGAATATTGAATATTGGGTATTGAATATTGACGGATGAGTATTGAATATTGATGGGTACGCCGCCCGCGTCCATAACTACCATTTTGTTATACTACGCACGGGCATAACTTGTGCAATAAAAACATGCGACAATTGGCTGCAATTCCCCTACTCGGCGCAACCAATCGCAAAATCATACTGCGTCATGTATATTTCTCATATTATAACCAAGGATAGTATACATTGTTTGTGGGTAGAAAGCCAACTTACCATGTCAGTTGGGCTCTCGTTCAGGACGAGAAGCCAACTTACCATGTCAGTTGGGCTCTCGTTCAGGACGGGAAGCCAACTTACCATGTCAGTCGGGCTCTCGTTCAGGACGAGAAGGAAACTTACCATGTCAGTTGGTCTCTCGTTCAGGACGGGAAGGAAACTTACCATGTCAGTTGGTCTCTCGTTCAGGACGAGAAGGAAACTTACGCCGTCAGTTGGGCTCTCGTTCAGGACGGGAAGGAAACTTACGCCGTCAGTCGGCTTTTATACTACGCACGGGCATAACTTGTGCAATAAAAACATGCGACAATTGGCTGCAATTCCCCTACTCGGCGCAACCAATCGCAAAATCATACTGCGTCATGTATATTTCTCATATTATGACCAAGGATAGTATAGTAAAGGCAAGGAGTTTGTCACAAAAAGCGAGGACGACCTCGCTCGGAACGAGGAATGAAGTTCGGGCGGGACGCCTTACCCCTCACTCTCCATATTTTATTTGGAGAATGAGGGGTGATTTGAAGAAAGTTTGAAGCAATGTTACACAGAGAACCACAAAGAGGCACACTTTACACTTCACGATCTGCCCTAATAGCAGAGGAAAAGGATTCCCTTATTTTTTATTTAAAAGAGATACTGCACACCGGCTTGATAACCGATGAAAACCTGTTGGAGCTTGGAGACGCCATCGTTTTTCCATAGGGCATGACGGGGAAACATATCGGCATGGTCGCCGTTGTTTGTCTGCATGTAATGAATGCTTGGGCCGGCAAAGATTTCTATATGCGGAAGAAGACGATATGCGGCATGAAGACGATAGCCAACTTTAAATGTGGGATTCTTGTAGAAAAGAAGAGCGGCAATTGTCAGTTCGTTCTTGATTCTAAAGCGGGCGGTACAGTTTATGTGCGCTCCCCAACCGCCATCCACGAGAAAGGATTGCTTGCCGGCTTTATGATTATATCCTATCCCGAGGATACCGTATGTCACCCTTCCGCCGGAACGAAAGGAGGCGACCACGCTGCCCGTTTCGTCGTAAGACAGCGCGATACCTTTTTCTCCATTTTGGATAATATTGATAAAAGCAATGGAATAATCGCTGCTGTCGGCTATATTCAACAATCCGGCCAATTGAACGCCTTTGACACGTTCGGCCCTATTCACCAGACCGGCCAATTGCACCCCGCTCAGGTCGTCGGCAGCGCTCATCAATCCGGCATATTGTATCCCATTCAGGTCGTCGGCAGCGCTTATCAATCCGGCACATTGTATTCCGTTCAGGTTGTCGGCAGCATTGACTATTCCGGCCAATTGTATCCCGTTCAGGTCGTCGGCAGCATTGACCAGTCCGGCTATTTGAATGCCGATTACTTCACGACGATTCCTGTTTATCAGGCCGGACAGGAGAACGCCTTTGTAATTGTTCTCGACGTTGCTGACCAATCCCGATAACATAATCCCCGTTCCGTTGTGTCCGACATAGTTGAACAGCCCTGCCAGTTGCAAACCTGTGGCATCGTTATAAATAATATTGGCCAGCCCGCTCAACGTAAAGGCCTGTTCATTTTGAGAAACGCCTGCCAGCACGTGCCACGAAGCGCCGTTGGTGTACTGGGACGCCAGCCATCCGTTCGTGCTTAAAGGGTAAACAAAACCGAAGTGAAATCCCGAATAGCGGGTACTGTCGGTTTGAGAAAGTGCGGCTACGGTAACCATCATGTATCCTACCGTCATTAAAAAAAAAGAATTGCGCATTATTCTGTTTGAGATTTTGCTTACTCTGCCGATTGCGGTTTCAGCAACATGACTGTTAGCACATGCGGTTGTGGAAGTACAAATTCCTCTCCCATCAATGCTTTGTAGGAGCACAATCCGGTGATGGACGCAAGAAAGAGGATGGATAGCGCTTGCGGATTGCCTCTTTTGACGACTCCCATTCGCTGCCCCTCACTAATGATTTTCCGTATCTTCTCGATGATTGAATACGTCTTTTTTATGTGCGCCTTCGCTTTCCGTGGAGCAATATCACGCAGGAGAAGCGCCTGCGGAATGAGCAGGCAATAATAGGCGGTGGCTTCGTCCTCTTTGATGTGGTGCAACATGGCTCTTGTCAAGCGCGTGATTTTATCGGCAGGCGATATCGGCTTGTCAGCAATTGTCGACACGATGGCATCGACTTTTTTTACGGCGGTTACCACCAACTCGACGTATAAATCCTCTTTCGATCCAAAATACTGGTACAGCGGGCCGTGACTTGCTCCTGTCAATTTGGCAATATCCGCCACCGTTGTCGCCGAAAATCCTTTGGTAGCATATAGTTTTAATCCGACGTTCCATATATTCGCTTTTAGGATCTTTTGACGTTCGATAATTTGTTGTTTTGTTATTGACATGTCTTTCGTTAAAAAATTTTCAACAAAGATAATGATTTTATTGGAAATAATTACTATGCGGACATTTTGTGGGTGCATTTCAAATTGTCGTCCGTCGGCTAAAGCCGACGGCAATAATAACTCATCACTTTCAACCTCCAACGCTTCGTTTTTATCGGGTCGGAACCGAACTAAGGTTCGGATGCGATCAGCCATCGGCGTTCGGGCAAACGCCTGTCGGCGTGTCGCGTACGCCGTTCTTTTTCTATTGATATTGTGCCCCGCAGGGGAACTCATAACGCATGACGCATAGGAAGGGTGAAGCAATCCGGAAATCCACCGGATTGCTTCACCCTTCGCCCTCGCAAAGACGGCTACGATAAGCCGGGTTTGCGACAATTTGAAATACACCCCAATTTTTCTTACTTTTGTTCTCTCATTTATATTTACATTGAATACAATATCTCTTATTGGTTTTATGGGAAGCGGCAAGACAACTATTGGCCGGCAGTTGGCACAGGCGTTGCAATGGTCGTTTTTCGATACGGACGCGATGATTGAGGCGTCGGAGAGGAAGACGGTGTCCGAAATTTTTGCCGCTGTCGGGGAGGTGAAATATCGTCAATACGAATACCGGTTGATGCTGCAGTTATTACCCTCGATACTTCCGTCCGTCATGGCCTGCGGCGGCGGACTACCGTGCATCCCATATGCCATGACTTATTTAAACCGGTATTCGATCACCGTCTATCTACAAACGCCTGTAGACCTTCTGTGTGCCCGCTTGCGGGACCACGTGGCGCAACGCCCCCTGCTGCACGGTACGGGCGACCTGCGGGAAGCGGTCGAGACGCTGCTAATGCAACGCCAACAGTTTTATCAGCAGGCGCAGTGGATACTTAACACGGAGGGAAAAAGCATAGAAGAACTTTGTTCAGTGTTGCACGTGCTGGTCGAAAAAGATATCTAAGCGCCGGCCACCGTTGACATCCCCTGTTTCTTAACGTGCTTTTACGGCATTCAACATCGGTTCGATGCTGACTTCACGGCCTGTGGCGCGCTTCATCCACCATTGCGGGGAAAGACGTCCCATGCGGTAAATGCGGGTTACTTCGTCGGCAAAATGGGCGTCGCGCAAAAACTCTTCTAACTGGAACTCGATCAGATGCCCCATCGGGTAATTGGCTAAGTAGAGCGGGTTGTCAATCATGTGCGAATAGATCGCCAGTATCGGCGAGTCGGGTTCGCCTAATATCGGGGCATAGCAGGCATTCCACAACTCGCGGGCAATGCGCAGGACATTTTCTTTCAGCTGTACCGGCGTCGCATGAGGGTTGGCGTACATCCATTCCCATACGGCGATGTCGACCAGCGCCACGCCCATAATTTCGTAGCATCCCCAAAAGATATCCAGCGCCGTCAGCCATTCTTTGTCGTTGGCGCTTTCGCGAATGCCCAACAGGCCGAGGTCGCGTTTCTGGAAAAGGAAGGCCAGCGCTTCGGTAAAAGCCGTATTAGGCACGCCGTTCAACATATAGTAATCGATGTCGTAGAGGCTGATGGTTTGCTCGACGTTGTGTCCAAATTCATGCACGGCAATATTATAGCCTTTGTAATCCATGCCCGACGGGGCAATGCGCGTCCTCAGGTGGGCTTTGTCGCCTTTCATGGCCGCGCCCCATGCATGCCCCGACCCGCGGGCGGCGTCGACCTCTATCTTGTCGCTGATGCGGGCGGCTTCGTCCGGTGTAAAGCCCAGCCGCTGCAGGAGCGTCGGCATGGCTCGTTCAAACGCACCGGCATTGGGGTAGAGGCGGCGGGTTATAGCCGTCAGTTCGTCTTCGGGAATGCTACTGCGCGATTTGAAGCCGTCGTACCAGATGTCGAACGGTTCGAGCGGACGTCCGAGCCGGGTTTCAATCAGCGTGGCCACCTGCTTGACCTGCGCCGATGAGACGAAGCGTGTAAACATATCCTTCACCTCGTCTTTCGAAAATTCCATGCCGCCGTCGAAAGCGCGTTGGATATACGAAGGCGTCGCCGGCGTATAGGCGTCGACCGATTGCAGGGCGTGGAAGTTGTCGAGCAGTACGGCATAGCGTGTGTCGGGTTCGGCAGCGGCGGCGATTTCCCGACCATCCTTAAACACACGGTTCGCGATGGGATTCCACTGCACGTCGTGGCGGTTGATTACTCTTTCGGGTATTTCCTGCGTGACGATGCGCTTCATCACCGTATAAATCATCCGTTGCTTTTCGAGGCCATGCGCGGCGTCGGCATAATTCGATTTCAATTCGTCGCGCAGATTCCAATGCGAAAGTAGTTTCATGCCGGCGGGGAACAAAGCGTCGCCGTTGTCGTTGCGCAATTCGCCCATCATAATATTATAGTCTGAGATATAATTATCGGCGGCGGTTTGGGTAGCCGACACTCGCTGCTGCACGTTGGCCGGAATGCGCGCTGTGAACAGGTCGCCCATACGGGCATACGCCCATTGCAGGCGCGACCAGCTTTCGCCCTGCTCCTGTTTCTCCTGCAAGGTAAAGGACGGAAAATTTAGCACCGTGGTAAACGCTACTTTATTCGCAAACATGTCGTCCTTAAAATGCGCCGATACATCGTAGCCGCCCATGTCGTAGTCGATCGGCAACGGCTCATCGATATCTTCGTGGATCGTTTTTTTCAGCTCCAAATCAATCTTGTTGAACGAGCCGAGCAACAGCTCAAACTTGTCGGACAGGCGGAGGAACAGTTGTTCGCGTGCCGCTTCGCCATTCACGTAGTGTGCGAGGCAGAAGGCGATAAATTCCGCTTCATTGCCGTCGTTGTCTGTCCATAATTTCATCGCCTGCCGGATTCCTTTTTCCGCACGGGCAACCGGCAAGTCGTCATAACGCGCCCTTAGCGAGTCCAGTGTTTGCAGGACTGTAGTCTCTTCTTTCGCAGTCATAGTAAACGGTTTCTTTTGAGATGATCGGTTGGCATCTACACATGCGCCGCCCATACAAGCTGCGCCAATAATAAAGAATAGTATTTTTTTCATTCTTCGGATAGTTAAATTAAGTGCGAAGATAGGGGTTATTTTTGGATTTTGAAAGAGAAATTGGGGCAGCGGGCGGGGCTGACGCATCTACATTTAGTTGGGAATGGGAAAAAGAACTATCTTTCCTCCCCAAAAAGCGTTATGGAAAGTCCGGTGCGTTATTGTTCGAGTACAAGAGATCCCCCCGTGTTGAACGCACGCGCGAGCATGATTTGGAAGATATTCTTCCCTACTAAGGGAAGGAGACCCTCCCTCTACTAAGGGGGAACGTCTCCCTCTACTAAGGGGGGATGTCCAGGTCACCGGTGATCGGATGTCCAGGTCA
>JAIRKX010000125.1 GCA_031259805.1 Prevotellaceae bacterium
GTAGGGTGAAAGGATAAAAAGAATCCACCCCCGCCCTACGGGCACCCCCGCCAGCGGGGGAGAGCCGTGCACAAAGCGCCGGTGCAGAACGCGGGAGATTCCTCCTGCTTCGCTCGGGGCAGGCTCCGCGACGAAGCGCGTCATTGCGAGGAGCGCAGCGACGAAGCAATCCAGCACATTTGCCCTTTCTGGATTGCTTCGTCGCGGAGCCTGCCCCGAGCATAGCGTGGGGGCTCCTTGCAATGACGGAGCAATGAATCGCCACATCATCACATCATCACACATGTATTAGATGCGTCAGCCCTGGAGGAAGGGAGAATGAGGGGGATGTTACGTCCTGAAAAAAGTTAACAGGTTACTGTGACGACAGTCCGATGTTTTTGAATGCCTCCCTGCCGGATTCCAGTCATCTCCGGCAAGGACATGACATGCTCCACTCAAATCATTTCATCGGTCAGCGCCTGTATTTCTTTCGTCGGCAGGGCGTTTTCGTACAGGATACGGTATACGGCGTTGGCAATGGGCATTTTTATTGCGGGCTCGGCGTTGATTTCAAAAATACATTTGCTGGCATAGTAGCCTTCGGCAATCATATTCATTTCGGCCTGCGCCGAGGTTACCGAATAGCCCTTGCCAATCATGGCGCCGAAGGTGCGGTTGCGGCTGAACTGTGAATAACAGGTAACGAGTAAGTCGCCTAAGTAGGGCGAGTGGGTCGTGTTACGGGAGGAACTGTGGTGCGTGTCGTTCAGGAATCGCTTCATCTCGCGTTGCGCGTTCGTTACCAGCACGGCGAGGAAGTTGTCGCCGTAGCCGAGCGAATGACAGATGCCGGTGGCAATCGCATAGATGTTTTTCAGGATGGCGGCATATTCCATGCCGTAAATATCGGTGCTCACGCGGGTTTTTATGTAGCTGCACGCAAAATGCGCGGCCAGCCGTTCGGCATTTTCCCTTCGCTTGCAGGCAAATGTGAGGTAGGTCAGGCGCTCGATCGCTATTTCTTCCGCATGGCTGGGGCCGGAAAGCACGCCGATATTATCAAACGGAACAGCATGTCGCCGGTTAAAGTATTCGGCCACCGTCAGGTTGCCTTCGGGAATAATCCCTTTGACAGCCGATACTATCAACTTGTTTTTCAACGGCACGGTCAACTTTTTCAATTCCCCCAACAGGAAGGTCGAAGGGATACAAATGACCACGATGTCAGCCGGCTCAACGACCATGTTAATGTCAGCCGACATCTCCAGCCGCGCCGGGTCAAGCGTGGCGGCGCGCAGGAACTGCGGGTTGTGGCGGTGGCGCTGGATATAGGGAATCATGCTTTCGTCGCGCACAAACCAATAGAGTAAATCCTCGTGGTTTTGCAGTAATTTGACGAGCGCCGTCGCCCAGCTGCCGTTGCCGATCATGGCAAAACGCGGGGCTGCAAATGTTTTTTTTTCGAACATAATCTAAATGGATAATTCGTGTGTAATGTAACGACCAGCGCTTCGTTAGTGGCAGGCGTTATCCTGTATCGTTCGTCGATGCGTCTGCCGACTAACCATACAATGTCGGCGCCAGAGACGAGCACATATTGTTCGGCTTTTTCGTGCAGCGGCACTTTTTCGTCAATCAGAAGATCGCTGACTTTTTTGTAGCCATTCATGCCGAAGGGGATGAACACGTCGCCCTTGCGCCATGGACGTAACAGTAGCGGGAAAAGCAGCTTATCCGCCGCAAGGCAAGCCGTATTTGTGTGACGGGGAATAACAAAGTCGGCGTCCGTCGTCCGGTAGTCGAAACGCAGGCATAGCGGCTGCGTAATGGCCCGATAATTTCTTTCAATGTAGCGTTCGGCGACCACCGGCAGATGTGTCGTGCGCATGTGCGACAGGGGCGTTATAATCAACTCGTCCCGATCCTTTATCAACACATGGCTGGCGCTGTAAAAACGCTTGCCGGATTGCCTGCCCAGCGCGGCGATAATGTTGTTCGTTACTCCGCCCGAAAAATGATAGCCCTGCAACAGTTCGAACAGCCAGAATGAATAATGCGGCACCGCTTTCAGTGCAACGATGGAAATGCGCACGTCGGCGTCGGTACGGGAGCAGCAGGTGGCGGCTATTCGTTCTTTTTCGGTCGTCAGCACATGGCAGGCCTGCAACAGGTTGCCGGCCGTAGCGAGAATGTTTGCCGTCGCCGCAGGGTTGATTTTTTGCAGCTCCGGCATAATCAAATGGCGAATCCGGTTGCGGATATAGTCGTCGTCGGCATTCGTCCGGTCTTCGCGGTAGGCGATATGATTTTGCAAAGCATACTCCATGATTTCGCGGCGCGTAGCAAACAACAGCGGACGGATGATGCGCCCGTTAGCCGGCTGCATGCCGCATAATCCCTTTATGCCTGTGCTCCGCAACAGGTTTATCAGCACGGTTTCGGCGTTATCGTCGGAATGATGCGCCACAGCCACATCGGTGAATCCGTGCGAACGACGTATTTCTTCGAACCATTCATAGCGCAACTTGCGCGCTGCCATCTGGGTTGAAAGTCCGTGGGTTGCCGCGTATTGTTTCGTGTCGAAATGAATGCTGAAAAAGGGGATGCCGCGCGCGTTAGCCCATTGTTCGACGAACAGTGCATCGCCGTCGCTCTCTTCCTCGCGCAGGCCGAAGTTGCAATGCGCCACGCCCATCGTCAATCCGGCGGCATGGGAGAGGTGCGCCAGCGTCATCGAATCGACGCCCCCGCTGACGGCCACCAGCCACCGGCTCGTGGCAGTGTACAGGCGATGGGTCGTGCAATAGCGTTGAAAGCGTTGAAATATGCCGGCAGACAGAGCCATCAACAGGGATTAGCTATAGTGTCCCGAACGGGTGGAGTTCAGCACGTCGTCGGAATTGAATTTAAAGCCGAGGCGCTTGCCGGTTTGGAGTTTGGCATTCTCGATTTTCGCGTTCATCTGTCCGACGGTAGCCTCTTTGACACGGTCGTAGGGCGGTGTGAGCAAATCAAATTCAATGGCATAGAGAATCGCGGTTTCCATGATGGTTTTGATGTCGTCGGGGGTGATGCTCTTTTCACCGAATGTGTTGTAACGAAAAGCCATCTGGCGTTTCCCTTCGACAAAAAAACGGCGGTCTTTATTGATAAAAATCCGCCCGATGAGGTAGCCCAGATCGTCGAGGCGATTGTACTTAAACGAATCGGCCAGGAAGTTGTAAATGCTGATAATGCCGCAGTACGAGGCATCTTTTTCTCGCTGGACATACGATGTTTTCCAAATCAGATGGCCACGGTCGAACTGGAAAATGTTGGAGTGCATACTGAAAATCAAAATATCACCGGCGACTTTAATTTCTGCTTCAAACTTACCCCGATCGCGATAATCGAGGCGTGGCGGGTGTTCCTGACGCTCCTCCAGTATTTCATTGGTGTCGTTACACAATTCATGGAGCAGTTCTTTCAATAATGTAAACGTCTCCAGCGTAGCCTCGTATGCTTTGTTTTTCACCTGCACACGGTCGGTCAGGGTCGTAAGGATGGCCTCTCGAGGAGGCACTTCTGCGGTTGTTGACATAGTCGATCCATTAAAATATGAGAACAAAGATAGGGATTTTTTTTAAGGCGTGAAACATCAAAGCTAAGAACTAAGAGTTAAGAGTTGAGAGTTGAGAGTTGAGAGTTGAAAGTTGAGAGTTGAGAGTTGAAAGTTGTTCTTAGTTCATAACTCTTAGTTCTTAGTTCTTAACTCTTAGTTCTTAGTTCTACGGAATAATCACGCTAAAGACATGACCCCATATCCCTTTTTGGCCGCGAGTATTTTCCCAGCAAAGACAATAATACAACATCTTCCCACGGTCGCGCCAGTCAAAATCGAGGATCACCGGCGGACGGGTCGCAAACACCGAATGGCTTAAATCCTCCAAATCAACCACCGGCGCGTCAAGAATCGCCCAACGGATTTCTACCCCATGCTGCCCGTCGGGTTTAGCGCGCCGGTGAGAGCTCTCGCCGGAATAATAATGGAACACAAGACGTCCGGGGCCGGGCATCATTACCCGACACTCCGGCGCCTTTTTCGCCACCGCCGCAGGACGGCGGCTACCGTCGTAGCGAAGAGGAAGACCCATCGACTGCAAATCCATATCCGTCACCAGCGGGCTACCCTTCAACAATCCGGTATAAAGCCGCCGGTACACCTGTTTAAACGCGGCCTCCCTCTCACGGAGCCTCACCGTAAGGATTTTCGTACGAAAAGACGGATGCTGCCACTGCACGAAAGCCGCTTTAAACGCGCCGTACGACGGCACAAACACCGTATCCAGCCACACGCCCTGCACCGTATCAGCGGCAAAGCCCATGCGATTACGATTCTCCATGACGGTAATATAATTCGCCGTCAGCATAGCCTTATCGAACAAGGCTTCATGGTTTTTAGGCAACCAGTCCGGTCTTGAACTCATAATTACTTTGTTTTTTTATTGTGATACCCTGTTTTTTACCATTACTTTTTACCATTACTTGCTTCAAAATACTATTTCGTTTCTTCATTTCTTCATTCTTTTTATCAAAAATTTCATTTCATACATCCGTAATACTATTTCCGACGTCGGAAATTCATTTTCCGATGCCGGAATTTATATTTCCGACGTCGAAAACTTACTTTCCGACATCGGAATTTGTATTTCTGACGTCGGAAACTTATTTTCCGACATCGGAATTTGCATTTCTGACGTCGGAAATTTATTTTCCGACATCGGAATTTGTATTTCCGACGTCGGAAACTCACTTTCCGACATCGGAATTTATATTTCCGACATGGGAAAATAATATTACCGAGTGCAAAATTAGATAAAAAATTCAATAATCCAAAACACAGAAAGGAAAAAAATGAAGTGCGTCGGCCTTACGTCTAAAAAAACGATTTACAAACAGCCATACTGCCCGTAAATCATATATCGGTGGCGCTTTTCTTTGTCGCCGGAAGAAGCGGATCTAACGCCGTCCCGTCACAAAATTTTTCTGTATCTAAACTTTTTTCTACCTTTGCACCCTCATTGCCCGAGTGGTGGAATAGGTAGACACGCAGGACTTAAAATCCTGTGAATAGCAATATTCGTGCGGGTTCGATTCCCGCCTCGGGTACCATTCATCAAAAGAAATCTTTATACTAAACTTGTATAATCCATTTACATTCACATGAAATTATTCCTCGCATTGATTTTTTCCGTTTTTTCGATTTCGTTTATTTCTGCTCATGATAAAACACTAAAAGAGCAGGCTTTAGACGAATTCAAAAAAGAACATTACAGCGAAGCCATCGCTTTGCTGGAAAAAGCGGCGGTCGAATCACCCGACGACGCCGAAGTTTATTATTATCTCGGCTGGTTCAATCATTACAGGGCGTACGACAGCCGTCCGTTGCAAG
>JAIRKX010000133.1 GCA_031259805.1 Prevotellaceae bacterium
ATTGCAACGACTGAGAATCAGGAGATAGCACTACCGCTTTTGCACAGAGAGACGAATTGGGGGAAGAATCGAGGGAGAAATGAACGTGTTTCGGTCTCCCTAATAGATGCGAAACCAAAGCGTTGAAAGGCAAAAAACGGGGGACGAATAAGTGGAAGAATGAATGTGCATTTTAAAAAAATGACGAAGAGTAAGTAGAGAGATATAAGGAGATTATAAAAATGAAGTAAACAAAAAAAGCGCCGGAGAAAAAACGAGCGCCGGACAGCAGAAGAGAATAGAAATGAGAGAGTAGAAAAAGAAAAAAGGGCTTTTGATTAACTCACTAATTTAATCAAAAATGGAACTGCCGACAAAAGTCTGTTTTCATCGCCGACAAAGGTATGTTTTTTTCTTAAACTAACCAAAAAGTAGTTTAAAAAAAGCCTTTTTCATCCGCTGACGGCCATACCTGATTTCTAATTTCTAATTTCCCGTACTCCGGCATTTCTTCTTCGAAGCGATAGCGGTTTTGAGCGGCGTCGAAGCAGCAGAAAAAATGTTGCAGGCCGTTGGTCACTAACAGGAACGGGACTTGCCACGCCAAATTATAGCGAGCGATTTGTTCAAATACTTCCTGCGTGATTTTGACCTCCGGCGCTTTGCATTCGGCTATCAGCAACGGGCGGGCATGGCGATCGTAGGCGACGAGGTCGGCGCGACAGGAGCGGTTGTTATAGGTCAGGGCGGTCTCGACCTGTAGCAGCGCCGGCGGGAATTTCTTGACCGTAACCAAAAAATAAATGAGTTGCTGACGTACTCCCTCCTCCGGCGTAAGGGCTACAAATTTTCGGCGCACGGGGTCAAAAATTTCCCGCTTCCCGTGCCGGATGCGAAGACGTGGCGTAAAATCATTCTCCATATCTATGTATAATATTAGGTGTTCGAGCGAGCGATGGGGGGATTAGCCGGCGACCTGTATAACGGCGCCCCATGTATTACACGCCTGCACTTGTGCGGCAATGGCGCGCAGTTCCTCCGGCGAGAGTTTTTGCAGGCGATGGGCCGGGGTGTGGCGGTCGAGGGTATAGAGCATGATTTCGCGCGGGCGGGTTTGTGCGACGATGCGCAGCCAGCGTTGGACTTCGTCGGGAGTGCTGTTGTCCAGCGCGACGCCGTGGTATATACCCCGCAGAAATAGCGTTTGCAGGGAAAACTGCCCGTCGAAGCGTTGCATTTGTTCGACGACGCCGGCCACCGTATAGACGCCCTGCGGCTGATTGAGCTGTTGCACCGTCGCGTCCAACGCCGAGTCGATTTTCAGAATCGGCTTGTCCACCTTTTGCAGGGCGCGGAAGATGGCCTCACGGCCAATGAGCGTCGCATTGCTCAACACACATACCTGCGCTTGCGGGGCGCAGGCATTGCGCAACGCAATGACGTCGTCTACAATTTCGGGGAATTGCGGATGCAGCGTCGGCTCGCCGTTGCCCGAAAACGTAATAGCATTGGGCATTTGCGCCTGCTGTTGCATCGTTTGTAAGGTCTGTTGCAGGGCGTCGCGGACTTGCTCCCGCGCGGGCAGTTGGTGGTCGTGGCGATGGTCGGCATTCCAGCCGCATTCGCAGTAAATGCAATCGAAATTGCACCATTTCCCATGCGCCGGCAGCAAATTAATCCCTAAGGAAACGCCTAAGCGACGGCTGTGAAGAGGACCAAAAATAATATCGGAAAATAACATGGCCGTTTGGAAATAGAAAATCAGGAACAGGGAATCGGTTTGCCCGGGTTTCGATTCGCGCCGGAGGTGGGCATTACGAGCGGACAGGCGCGGCTGTCGGCGGTTAGGCGGAGGTCGTGGAGATGGACGTTTTCGATGAGTACGATACCTGCGTTTGCACCTGTGCGCAGGCATCCCCATTCACGTTCTTTTCCTAATGCCGCCGCGCCGTTGACGGTTGCCCACTGCAGCAAGGTCTGTAACGGGATGTGCGGAAACCGGCGGCTGATACTCTTCAACTCCTCCAGTACCGACAAGCGGCTATTCGATGCCAGACTGTCAGTGCCGATGGCTACCCGCGCGTTGCGGCGATACAGCAAATCGACCGGCGGCACGGCTTGCCCGATATACCGGTTAGAATTGGGACATAGCGCCCACGTCAGATGCGGCAGGCAGTCGGCAGCCCTGTCGTAATCGTCTTCGCTGAGGGCTACGTTGTGGACAAACAGCGCCCGGACGCTTGGCGCAATGCGCGACAGCAAGCGATAAACAGCACGCTGTCCCGTAACCGGCGGCAGCGGAAATCCGGCGGCGGCAAACAAATCGTGCAACGCCCCCCGACCGGCGGTAAACAATTCGTTTTCGGCGTCGCACTCCTGATTGTGCACCGAGAGGATACCGGCGCGGTTGGCGGCGTCTATCGCGGCATCCAGCAGTGCGTCGCTCAGGCTGTAGGCGGCATGGGGCGTGATGCTTGCCGGAAGCCCCGCCTGTCGCGCATCGGCGCACAATTGTCGCAGCCGTTGCATGGCCGCCGCCGCCGCGACCTCATCCAGTCCGACCGCTTCGATAAATGAATGATAATAAATGGCGCTCTCCCGCTTCAGCGGAAAACTGCCGGCGGTGTTACAAATATCGCCGACGGCCACAATGCCTTCGCGTTGCATCTCTGCGTCGGCGGCGCGCATGGCGACGAGCGCCTCGCTGTCCGCCGGCTGCCGGCGCGGGATTTTTGTCATTTGCCCGATAAAGTCGGCCAGCCCGCCGCATGGCTTCAGCCGATGGCGCAGGTATGACAGCTCCAGATGACAATGTACGTTGATAAACCCGGCCGTCAGGATGCCGGTGTAAAATTCGGTGCTTTCGGTCTCGTCCGTCAGGACGCCGATTTCGGTGATTACCTGCTCGTCATTGAGCGTAATAACGCCCATCGGAATGGGATTCCCGATGCCTGTAAAAACATAGTGAGCGGCAATACGGCGCATGGCGTTATGGGGTGTCTGCCGGCGATTCCAGCTCCAGCGGTTCTTCCGTTACAATTTGGTCTTTGGCATTCCTGAAACGAGTCAGCGAGTCGCGGACAATGGGCTGCCGTGTGCGCAGCAGTGGCGCTTGCTGCTTTAGCAGTGCCGGCTGCTGCTGCGCCGGTACTGCCGCCGGTTTCTTCGACGCCGGACGATCGCCTTGATTGATTTTCGGATATTTGATGTCCGACGAAAGGTACAATGTAGAATCATTGTCGTGCAACAGCCGGATTTTTTCCAGCGATATATGTTGCCTGCACGCCGCGGTATCGTCCTTCACCAGCAACCAGTAGCCCTCAAAGGCATTGATGTTGGTATCGACGGTCGAAAACGACAGGGTATAGGACTGCGCGCTGCCCGACGGCGTAAAGAGAACGGTCTTGCGGTTGATCGTATCGCGTACACCCCGTTTGATTTTCGTAAGGAAATAGCCGGTCATGGACGGTTGTTGAGTCGAATCGTCGGCAAACAGCGTGGCGCTAATCTTCATCGTCAAGTTGCCAATCGTGTCTATCGGAATATGGAACATCATGTTTTCCGGTATTTGCAGCGTGTCGATGTCCCATCGTTCCTGTCCCTTCCAGAGGTTGCGGGCGATTTCGTTTTCTTCTACCGCCTGCCGGTAGAGGGCTACCCGCTCTTTCATCAGCGAGTCGACATGTTCGTACAGGACTTTCATCTTTTTGGGATGCGAAGCGTAGTAATGCAGCGTCGCCCGAAACTGTTCCTGCGACACGCCGTGCTTTACGAACAGCGACCGGCTCAACGATACCGAATCTTTCAGCGGACGTTCCAGTTCGTTCGGCAACTCGCCATACAGATAGAAATCGGTCAGCAAGTCCGCCATCTTCTGTGGCGAAATCCGCTGCTGGCATGCCCCCATCATCCCTAACAGGCCGATGAAACAAATAATATGCATGAAAAATTTCATGCTGCAAAGATAGGAATTAATTTGCTGTTCCTCCTTTGGGGTTAGGAGGGTCGGGTGCATTGTTCATTGTTAATTGTGTTGCGTCAGGGAGGAGATTCCTCC
>JAIRKX010000138.1 GCA_031259805.1 Prevotellaceae bacterium
TGCAATTGGTAGCTGTAGCCTGTTTCGCCGAAGCAGTTCAGCGCGGCATTAGAGGCGCAAAGCGTCCCGCCGCCGGAAAGGACGGGCGCAGACACCGGCGTAACGCCAATCGTTATACAGGCGCTATCCAAGCAGCCGTGCTCGTTGACGACTCGCACGCAGACCGTTACGCTCCCCGAATCGAGCATCGTAACCGCATAGCTGTTGGAAGTCTCAAATGTGCAAGTGGCGCTGCCGAACAGGCAGTCGTATTCGGTCGGGTCGTCGTTGCCGCTGGCGTAAGGATTGTGTACGCAGGCGGAGCAGTGTTGCGAGAAGCAGTAGGAGCCGCTGCCGTCGCCCACGGTTAAGTTTACCGTACTGCCGGCGCAGGCGGTCGAAGGCGGGCTGTTGAATGTAGCGTTCGGCAGGGGCGAGACGGTTACCGTCTCCGCCGGTGCGGTGGCCGTACAGCCGGCGGCGTTCTTTACAAACGGGATATAAGTGGCGTCGGCCGCGGGGATGTCGTGGGTAGTTACGGCTCCTGTGCCGGCTATCCATGCATTGCCGCCGTCGAAACTGTAGAGCGAGGCGTGGTCGGCCGTTATTTCGAGCGTTACGCTTTCGCCGACGCAGAGGCTGTCGGTCGAAGCGGTGAAGTCGGTGATGGCCGGCGACACGGGAACCAGCCCCGGGCAACCGGTGCGGTCGGTCAGCGAGGTGATGCAGCCGGTATAATGCCGCGTCGGTTCGGTAATCGCGCCATTAATCAGGAATGGCGGCGTGCCGTGTAACTCATAGTATCCTGCGCCTTCGGTGGCATTGGGCGGATAGTCGGAGGCGTAGGCGCACCAGTTAAAGCGGTCGCCGGCGCTCAGCCCGTCGAGTGTTACTGTAACGGTCGAGCTAAACGTCGGCGTCGCGCCTCGCAGGTAAAAACCTCTTCCATTGAGCGAGCCTGCAATGACCGTCCCCGGCGCGGTGGCCGCGGGCGCGCTCAGCGTCGCCGGCGTCCATGCGCCCAACGAACCGTTGGCGGCGATGGGCTGGTAGTCGACGAACAGCCATACACTGTCAAGGTGAGTAATATTGTCAGGCGCTGAGTCCCAGTAGACGCGAAAGCTGACGGTGGGCGGCGCGGCGGCATAATCGGCGCCGAGTTGCGTGATGCGTACCACGCTCTGCCCCCATACAGAGAGCGAAGCGAGTGATAACAAAGATAGTAGTAGTGTTTTTTTCATTTTCATGTACGGTTGTTTTATGTAAGTCTAATAATATGCTTATTTACAAAATAAAGAAGGTGTATTTACTTCCTATAAGTAACATTATCAGAAGTGGTCTTAAAATATAAACAAATAGAAATGCTTACAAAGACAATGAAGGCAAAAGGCAAAAATAGACGATTACAGGGGGTACAAAGCGGCAATCATCAACAAAATGAGGATAATATCGCTTGTCAAGATTATTTTGGACGGGATTTGGGGGATACTTATGAGATGCTCTTAGAGGACTTTAAGTTTACTTCTGATAATGTTACTTACCAGAAGTAAAATGCAAAGGTAAATAATTAAATTTAAGTACCAAAACAGAAAAAGGCAAAAATTATATATTTTGACCTGCGTTTTTTTTGAGTTCGTTGATTGGTAAGGAATGGGAGGAGGGGTTGCTCGTCAGGGCATACCGTCGCAACTGTTCCGGTTTTCCGTATTTGCTCGTTTTTTTCGTACCTTTGTCATCCGTTCAATAAATTGGTTGCCCCGCAGGGGGCGGTATGTGGTAGAAAAAAATAGAAAATCATGTCTCTTCAATGTGGAATAGTAGGGTTGCCCAATGTCGGAAAATCAACATTGTTCAATTGTTTAAGTAATGCTCGTGCGCAGGCGGCTAATTTCCCGTTTTGCACCATCGAGCCGAATACGGGTGTTATTACCGTGCCCGACGAGCGGCTGACGGCGCTGGAGAAATTAGTTCACCCGCAACGAGTAGTGCCGGCGACGGTCGAAATCGTCGATATTGCCGGATTGGTCAAAGGCGCAAGCCGGGGTGAAGGGCTGGGCAACCAGTTTTTGGGCAATATTCGGGAAACCGACGCCATTTTGCATGTGTTGCGCTGCTTCGACGACGATAATGTAGTGCATGTCGACGGTTCTGTCAATCCGTTGCGCGATAAGGATATTATCGATACCGAGCTGCAATTGAAAGATCTGGAAACTGTCGAAAGCCGCATCAGTAAAGTACAAAAGCAGGCACAGTCAGGCGGCGACAAATCCGCCAAACGGATGTACGATATTTTAATGAAATACAGAACAGTACTGGCACAAGGGCAATCGGCGCGTACCGTCGCGCTGGACAATGCCGACGATCGCAAACTGGCGCACGATCTGTTTCTGCTGACCGATAAACCGGTGTTGTATGTCTGTAATGTCGATGAAGCATCGGCGGTTACGGGGAATCGGCATGTCGAACAAATACGCGAAGCCATCCGGACAGAACGCGCCGACTTGCTGGTTGTCGCCGCCAAAACCGAAGCCGAGATTGCCGAACTGGAAACGTTCGACGAGCGGCTTCTTTTTCTACAGGAAATTGGTTTGCAGGAATCGGGCGTAGCGCGGCTGATTCGGGCGGCCTACCGGTTGTTGAATCTCGAAACCTATTTCACAGCGGGCGAACCCGAAGTCCGTGCGTGGACATACCGCAAAGGCACTAAAGCGCCACAGGCGGCAGGCATCATCCATACCGATTTTGAAAAAGGGTTTATCCGCGCCGAAGTTATCAAATATTCCGATTACATTACCTATGGCTCCGAAGCCGCTTGCCGCGAAAACGGAAAAATCGCCATCGAAGGTAAGGAGTATGTCGTACAGGATGGCGACATCATGCACTTCCGGTTTAATGTATAAATGTAAATTAGGAATCTGACACGTGAGACTTACTTCCTGCTTCCTAATTCTCTCCGTCGTACTTGTGCCGCGCCACTGGTATTAATCTCGGCAGTAGGCGCGCCGGTGTATTCAATCAGCGACGCGCCGGAGGCATGTACATTTAGGTGTCGGTTTATATGTATGTTCATCTTGCCGGCGCCGGCAAGGTGAACAGCTAACGTATCGGCGGCAAGATTGGGGGCATCGGTGGTAGCCGCACCTGTAATAGTGAATTTTGCATTGGCTGCTATGCCCGACAATGCCGCCCGGCTCGTACCCGTAATGATAACTGTAAGACTGTTGGCATTGACGGCTGTCTTGA
>JAIRKX010000158.1 GCA_031259805.1 Prevotellaceae bacterium
GAGGGTGAAGCCCGAACCGCTCGGTTCGATCACCTCGAACCGCTCGGTTCGATCGCTTCGAACCACTCGGTTAGATCACCTCGAACCGCTCGGTTCGATCACCTCGAACCGCTCGGTTCGATCGCTTCGAATCGCTCGGTTCGATCGCTTCGCTCGCTTCGAACCGCTCGGTTCGATCGCTTCGAATCGCTCGGTTCGGTCTACTAAGACCGAGCGGTTCGACGTCTCTGCGTTCAAAAACGGGGATGTTTGTCGGGTGCAGAGACGTCGAGACGCCAAGGTGCGGAGGGCTATTTTCCGCAGGTAATGCTTACTTTCTACTGTTTATTGTGCGGTGAATGTAACAGAGAATTTCTGATTGTTTTTAGGTGTTACGGTGTAGAACGAGCCGTAACGGAGGACATCTTTGTTTACGTCGAAGCCGTTTTTGAGGTTGACGGATATTTTGTGGTATCCTTCTACGGACGGTATCTTCATGTTCGGCGGGCCGCCTCCGACGACGATCGACGGGTCGTCGAAGTCTTCGGCAAAGAAGGCGGTGACGCTTCCTTCGGCGGTCGAGGGCGGGTAGGCAAAGAGGTTGACGTCGCCGCCCCAGGGGTAGATATAGAAGATGGCTTCAAAGACATTGTCTGTGCCGGCTTTTTTATAGAGGGTGAGGGCGGTGTTCGGATCCCAGTCGGCGCGGGGGTCGGCGGGGTATTTCTTCCAGCTCCAGCCATCGAGGTAGATGGCTTTGGGGTAGCCGGTGTTTTCGCGGATGTATATATGTCCGGAGAAGGCATCGATGGTGATGTAGTATGCTCCGGTTTCCTGTATGTGTTTCCATGAGGCGTTGCCGCTGCCGGTGAATACATCGGGGTCGGCAAAGGCGGTGGCCAGATTAATTCCGGTAGCGGCTACGGTTTGATCTTTCGTCAGGTTTAAGGTTCCCTCGTAGATGAAGTACTGACCTGCTTTGAGGTTTAGCGGAGTGTCGGCGAATGCGACACTGGCCGGACGGTCGATTCCGTTGATGAGGATTCTTCCATTCTGGTACTCCAGTGATTTTTCGGCGTCGTAGAGGCGTACACTGATGATGTCTCCGGCTTCGTTAGTCATGACGCGGATGCTGATGGGGCCTCCGGCGGTAACGACGAAGCTTTGGTCTTTGTTGTCGGCCGCGGTAATGATGTTCGTTCCGTTGAAGAGGATGTATTGTTCCTGTCCGGCTTTTTTGAATCGGAATTTACCGGCTACGATATTGCCCCACATGTCGTCTTCAGCGTCGCCGGTGCCTGAGTTTGGGGGTGTCCAGTCCCAGCGTTTGAGATTGCCCGATTGATAGCCTGTCATCTTCATCTTGGAGCGTTCGCTGATGATTTCACCATCGGCCCAGTGCCCTGAAATTGTTCCGAGGATATAGAGTTCATTGGACGTCATCGGCTGCCACTGTTCGGCGTTGCCTGAGGTAAGGGAGAAAGACAGGGGGTCGAAGATGATTTTAAAGAATGCTTCTTCGTCTTTGCCGAATACGATGTCGTCGGCGGCTAAGGTTTTAATGGCGTCGCCTTCACGTCCCCAGTATAGTCCCTGCCGGTCTTGGGAGGCATGTATTTTGCCTGTGGCGCCGGCAGGTATGAAGTCTTCAAACTCAAATACGCTGCCGTCTTTCGTCATCGAATATACCGTGTTGTTAATAACGATATACAAGGTAGTGAATACGGGTACGGCGACGTTGGGCAGACGGGTGTCGATGCTGGAGAGCTGATTTCCGCTGTTGCGGACGCTCAGCGACACGGTTACGTCGCCGGCGGTGGCATTCGGCGGAAGCGGGATAAGCAGCTGTTGGTTTAAGCTGAATGTCCGTCCGGTTAACATTTGCGTCTGTTCGAATAAATCGCCTCCTGCATAACTGATTTTAATAGTGTAGGAGCGCAGTCCCGCTTCGTCGGACAAGTCGGCGGCGATGGTTATCGGATCGCCGTATTTGAGGTTGTCCGTCGGCGATACCGATACATTTTCAATTTTTGCTTTGCCTGCATCGGGGTCGACAGGCTCATCTTTACTGCAAGCGGCCAATGCGGCCACTGCCATGGTTGCGGTCAATAAACATGACCATCGGAGTTGGCATTTTTTTTTCATGATACGTTTGATATTGGATAGTTGGTTTTAGTATTCGGATTTTAGCCACTGTTATTATTTGTGGTTATCGTTATTCGTTGTGTTCTGCCGGCTGCTGCTAAAGAACAGCGTGCCGGTATAGGGTGTGCTTTGGTTGGCAGCATCTATATTGATGGCGTCGTACAGGGTATTGTAGCCGGTAGCCTCGTCCCATACATCTGTATTGGCAAGACGTATGGAGTAATCGGCGTTGTCGTAGAGGGATTCTGCGGCATCGGGCAGGTTTAAACTGAGGATATATTGGCCGACGGGCATGTCGGGCGGGAGACCGGCGGTGATTTCAACGGTGCGTTCTACATTGGGCGTCCAGCGGCGCGGGTCTTCGTCTATCGGCGCCATATAGCGCTCGCCCGTCGTTGCATGGGTTAGAATCAGCTCTACCTTGCGCTCGTTATACGGGGATGCAAATCCTGCGTTTTTAAGGATGATGCGTGCGGTTATCATGCCTCCGGGCGCGACGTCAACGGTGTATTCACCGGTGATGAGTACAAATCGGTAGCCCATTTCCTTTTTGATTTTGTCCATATAGCCTCCGGCGTTCCAGAGGTTATTAACGCCTTGGTAGTAATCTTCGTTGAGGAATGAAAATCGCAGGCGTTTCATTTCGTCGTAAGCCTTGAGGCCGGTGGCAGGTTCAATGCCGTCGGGCGGGCATGTTTCGCCGCCGATGGGTACAAAGAGGCATTCGCGGTTGAGGTAGTTTTTATCGGACTCTACATTCACGTAGGTGCCGTAGTCGGTCGCACTGGCTAAGAAGCAGTCGTTGTGGTGGGCAATGCGCGCGACGGGTTGTCCGCTAAAAGCTTCGTCCTGCGTTAGAGGTGTATTGCGTTGGCAAAATTCCTGTTTGTAGGCCGGCGTGCGCACCTGTATCATCCGGCTTGTCGGCAATGCGTCGAGCAGACGGGTCAGTACCTGATGTCGTGCACCGGCGTTATTCAAGCCGTTTGACGAGTAATACCATTCGCCCCATGCACCGATAAAGCCGGCTTGTACGACGGCAATCACATCGGCATTCTTTTCCAACAAAGGCTTTAGCTGGTCGATGTGTTGCACGATGGAGGCCAGCGGCGCATCGGGTTCGTTGGCTGCGCTACTGTATGCAAAACGTACGATACATTTGGCGCCGCCTCGCCGGATGATGGCCATATCGCTGTCGAACGCCGCCAACGCTTGTGCCGATAGCGGAGTATTGCGGAAGTTCTTTATATAAAAATAACGGAATAGTAGCGTAATGCTGCGTTCGCGATATTGTTTCAGCGTGGCTTCCGAAAGCGAGCTGCCGGATCCTAACTGACAATCGGAATATTTATAAAAGCCCCGTTCGGGATTTGGAAACAGTTCGTCGCTTGCCGTGTATTCGACAACTGTTGTCTGCGCCTCTGTCAAATCGACAGGCATCTGCGAACGGGAGCATGTGGCTGCGCCGGCAGATATGATGAGTAAAAAGATTATTTCTTTCATTTCAGTTCGATGGATTATAGATTAAAAATCGTTCGGGACGCTACTGTGCATATCCCGGGTTTTGCTTCACTTCTCCTTTGCCGTCGACGATCACCGAGAGTGGGAGAGGGTAGAGGTATTTGTATTTGTCGGCATAGGGAGCATTGTTCTCATTGAGTTCCATGACGCGGTCGTAGAGAACGTCGAAACGGATGAGGTCTGCGCGGTATTGCCCGCTTTCGCACCAGAACTCATGGCTTCGCTCCGTGAGCAGTTGCGCGATGAAGGCTTCTTTGGTGGGAAAGTCGGCGAGGGTTTTACGGGTCAGTTTGGCGCGGAGACGCACTTCGTTCATCAGGTCGACGGCTTCCTGGGTAATGCTTCCGCCGGGTTTCATTACAATCGCTTCGGCCAGCGAGAGCAGGATTTCGGGATAGCGGTAGATGACTATGTCGAGGTTGCTCTGCCCGTCGCTTGCCGGTACAGCCGGGTCGATTTCATATTTCTGAGGGATGGGGCCGAGGTCGATGTATGCGCTTGGGTTCGTGCGATTGTATGTCGTTCCGTTGTGCGTATATTCGGGGATGAGGTAGGTCTTCCGCGTATCGCCGGTTTCAAAAGAGTCGTAGAACCACCATGTGCTTTGTACGGTTGCCCAGCCTTTAATCGGGAAATCGGATTCGGGGGGCAGTACCATCATGTGCCATTGTCCGAGATTCGGCCCTTTGACCGTCGTAGGAATAACAAATATGTACTCCGGATTTCCGGCATGCATGCCGGAAAATTCAAACAGATTGGGATAATGGTCGACAAGCGAATACCACCGGGCGTCGATGACCTCTCGCGCCAGCGTTTCAACTTTGTTATACCATGCTTTGTCGTGCACTGTTTCGTGGAGGTACAGGCGGATGAGCAGCGTTTTGGCGAGGCCTTTGCTGAATCGTCCGTAAGCAGCTTCGCGCGGCGCAGGCAGGTACTCTGCGGCAAAGCGCAAATCGTCTTCAATGAATCGCACCATTTCGTCGTTCGACAGCCTTGGCAGCGAGACT
>JAIRKX010000165.1 GCA_031259805.1 Prevotellaceae bacterium
AAGGGTGAAATTTGTTCACCCTTTCAATTGTCCCCCGCTGGCGGGGGACAGCCATGCGGCGGCGGCCCTTGTATAGCGCAGCCTGCGTAGCTCTCCCCCGCTGGCGGGGGTGCCGACAGGCGGGGGTGGAGTTAACTAAGAACTAAGAATGTTCAACTCTCAACTCTCAACTTTCCACTTTCAACTTTCCACTTTCAACTCTTAGTTCGTAGTTCAGTGTGTTGCGCTCGTTCCTCGCGCACGCAGCGGAGGAATCTGCTCCTTGACGCAAGGCCGTGCAAAGCGCCGGTGCAGGGAATTTTCTATCAACCAGTGAAAACGAATATATTTTAGATGCGTCAGCCCTGCCGGCGCTCATGGGTTTTTGGTCTGAAATTTGGCTATATTACGAAATACAAGCCCCGTCTTTTTTATGGGCAGGCTTGTGCAAGGTGATCCCCCGATTCACACAAAGTGGTCCGTGCGATTATTCACATTTCATCCCTGCGGGATTTGGCGGTTGAGTATTGACTATGGATAAAGTTTCTGCGTTTGCTGTGGCAGGCAGGTTTTACTTTAGCGAGCCGCCGATGATGTCCAGTATTTCGTTGGTGATAGCTTGCTGTCGTGATTTGTTGTATTCGATGGAGAGTTCGTTGGTGAGTTCGTCGGCGTTGTCGGTGGCTATTTGCATGGCGATGACTCGCGCGGCGTGTTCCGATGCGTTGGAGTCCATGAGCATGGTATAGAGTTTTAATTTCAGTACTTTTGGCAGCAGTTCGGCGAGGACGGCGGAGGCCGACGGCTCAAAGATATAGTCGGCTATAGTTTTGTCGCCGGTAGCGGGGGTTGTGTCGGTAAAGGCGAGGGGCAGGAAATTTTCGCGTGTCAGCGTCTGTGCGCCGGCGCTTTTGAAGTGATGATAGATGACTTCGACGCGGTCGATCGTTTTGGCGTGGAATTGCGTAATCAGTTCGGAGGTAAAGGCGGCCATCGTCTCGTAGTCGGGTTTGGCGGCCAGGCCTTCAAAGTTGTGGGTAACGGTGTAGCCCGATTTGGCGGCGGCTTCGAATACTTTTCGTCCGATGGTATACAGGTATATGTGCGCCGGAGGCAGATTGTCGTAGGATTTGAGCGTTTTCCGCATTTCTTTGATGACATTGGCATTGAACGATCCTGCGAGCGCGCTGTCGGACGAGAAGGCAATGACGGCTACCCGTTCCGGCGTGCGTCGCGCGGTTAGCGGCATGTCAAATTCGTTGTCGCCGGCCAGCACACTGCCGAGAATATGGTGCAGCGCTTTCGCGTAGGGTAACATTCCTGCGATATTTTTCTGCGCTCGGTTTAACTTTGCCGCCGATACCATTTTCATGGCCGCCGTAATCTTCCGGGTGGTTTTTACCGATGCGATGCGCGCTTTTATTTCCTTATGCGAGGCCATGATTTAGCATTTTTACTGCTTCGGCAGCCGCTTGTTCGATGGTGGCGGTAACAGTCTCGTCTAATTGGCCGTTTTTCAGCGGTTCGAGGATGTCGTGCCGGTGTTTGGCGTCGAGGATGTGCATTAATAATTTTTCAAATTCACGTACCTGTTCCGCCTTGATGTCGCGCAGCAATCCGTGCGTGCCGCAATATAGTACGGCCACTTGCTTTTCGACCGGAATAGGCAGGTACTGCGGTTGTATGAGCAGTTGCGTGTTTTTTTGCCCTTTGTCTAACGTGAATGCCGTTACCGCGTCGATGTCGCTGCCGAATTTAGTAAATGCTTCGAGTTCGCGGTACTGCGCTTGGTCGATTTTGAGCGTGCCGGCCACTTTTTTCATGGCTTTGATTTGCGCGTTACCGCCTACGCGCGATACCGAAATGCCCACGTTGATCGCCGGACGGATGCCTTGATTGAATAAGTCGTTTTCCAGAAAGATTTGTCCGTCGGTAATTGAAATCACGTTGGTAGGGATGTAGGCTGATACGTCGCCGGCCTGCGTTTCGATAATCGGTAAGGCCGTCAGCGAGCCGCCGCCCTTGACGCGGCCGCGCAGGCTTTCGGGCAGGTCGTTCATTTGTTCGGCGACTTCCTGCTGATTGTTGATTTTGGCCGCCCGCTCGAGTAGGCGCGAGTGCAGGTAGAAGATGTCACCCGGATAAGCCTCACGTCCCGACGGACGGCGCAGGATGAGCGATACCTCGCGGTAGGCTACGGCTTGTTTCGACAAGTCGTCGTAAATCACGAGCGCATGACGTCCGGTGTCGCGAAAGTATTCGCCGATGGCTGCGCCGGCAAACGGCGCGAAGTACTGCATGGCGGCAGGGTCGGCAGCCGTAGCGGCGACGATAATCGTATAGTCCATCGCGCCTTTTTCGAGCAGTGTATTGACGATCGACGCTACCGTCGAGCCTTTTTGTCCTACGGCTACATAGATACAATATACCGGATCGCCTTTCAGAAAGCCTTCGCGCTGGTTGATGATCGTGTCGAGGGCGATGGCCGTTTTACCGGTTTGGCGGTCGCCGATAATCAGTTCGCGCTGCCCGCGTCCGATGGGAATCATGGCGTCTACGGCTTTAAGTCCGGTTTGCAACGGCTGGTTGACCGGCTGCCGGTAGATGACCCCCGGCGCTTTGCGCTCCAGTGGCATTTGAAAGGTTTCGCCGGCGATGGGGCCTTTGCCGTCGAGCGTTTCGCCCAGCGAGTCAATCACCCGTCCGAGCATGCCTTCGCCGACATTGATCGAGGCAATTTTCCCCGTGCGGCGTACCGAGAATCCTTCCTTAATGCGGTCGGTACTGCCCAGCAATACCGCGCCCACATTATCTTCTTCGAGGTTCATGACGACGCCCATCATGCCATCCTGAAATTCGAGCAGTTCATTGGCTTCGGCGTTGGCCAGCCCATAGATGCGCGCGACCCCGTCGCTTACCTGTAACACCATGCCTACCTCGTCAAATTCGAGTTTGGTATTGATGTTTTCCAATTGCAGCTTCAGTATTTTGGAAACTTCACTAACTTTTATATCAGACATACATTTGAGTTGATTTATGGATGATGGATCATAGACTATAGATTATTCCTACACAATCATTTTATTTTTCCGGATAAACTGCCGGCGGACTTTTTCCAGTTGCCCGGCTACGGAGGCATCGAGTCGCCAATCGTCGATCTGGAGGATGAAGCCGCCTTTGATGCTTTTATCAATGCGGTTTTCCAGTTCGACGGCGCGGTATGTTTTCGCAATCAAGTTTTGGAGGATACGGTCGGTAATCGTCGCCGGCAACGGGTCGACGGATACGAGTACGACCTTGCCGATGCGGTGCCTCTTCCGATAAAGCGAAATGTAGTTCAACGCAATATTCGCCAGTAGCGACTCACGCTTGTTGTCGAGCACGAGCCGCACGAAGCGGCGAAAACTTTCCCCTGTTTCGTCGCCGACAGCGCTGCGTAAGAGTTGCAGCTTGTCTGCCGACGCGACCATCGGGTTTACCAGCGTTGTTTTCAGATGCGGCGTTGTCGTCAGCATTTCCGACAGGGATTTCATCTGTCGGTAGAACTGTTGGGCTTCGCCGTTCGCCGTAGCATAGTCAATCAACGCTTGCGCATATCGTTTTGCAATGTGTCCGTCGTTCATGGCCGGTAATTATTTGGGCAGTTGTTCCGCTTCGTCGAGCATTTGGAGGATAAAGGCTTCTTCCTTCGTTTTATCATCGAGTTGGCGGTGGAGAATCTTTTCGGCCATGTCCATCGACAGGAGAGCTACCTGCGCATTGATTTCGTGCAGGGCTTTTTCGCGGAGGAAGGCCATCTGTTGACGTGCGGCGTCAAGTTGCTTTTCGGTTTCTTCCATCGCTTTTTCGCGGGCATTACGGATCAATTTTTCACCGTCGGCTACGGCCTTTTTCAGAATCTCGTCCTGCCGTTGGCGCGTGTCTTCGAGGAGCGCCTTCGTTTGTTTGTTAGTTTCCTCCGCTTCACGGAGCGAGCGGCTGATATAGTCTTGCCGGTCGCTTACCATGCGCGTAATGACGGGGAACCCGAATTTGGCGAGAACGCCGAAGACGATCAGGAAGCTGAACAGCATCCAGAACAGCAGCCCGAAATCAGGGGTGAGCAGTGAAGGCATACGCGATAGTTATTGCTAAATGACCAAGAAACAAACGACGATGGAAAACAGCGCGACACCCTCGACCAGTGCGGCGGCGATGATCATCGACATACGCACGTCGCCTTTCACTTCGGGCTGGCGTGCGATGGCTTCCATAGCCGACGCGCCGATTTTACCGATGCCGATGCCTGCGCCGATAACGGCCAATCCCGCGCCGATGGGCGCTAATGCCGACGCTAATCCAGCCAGTCCTGTTTGTAAAAATGAGGTAAGAAATGTTAACATAATGATGTTTTTTTAAATTGATTTATATCTTTTCCGTGTGTATCTTTTTTGTTTTTACCACATGGTGCGCCGGTCGCGACAGGCCGATGAATACCGCCGACAACAGGGTAAATACGTAGGCCTGAATGTAGGCTACCAACAGTTCGATGACGCTCATAAATACGGTCATCAGCACTGAAAACACGGTCATGCCGGTGTTGATGCCTGCACCCATTTTGACGGTGATGAAAATGACACATGTGAGCGCCAGCATGACCGTGTGCCCCGCAAAGATGTTTGCCAGTAGACGAATCATCAGGGCAAATGGTTTGGAGATGACGCCGAAGAGTTCGATCAACGGCATCAGCGGTACGGGCGCTTTGAGCCATAGCGGCACGTCGGGCCAAAAGACTTCTCGCCAGTATTCGCGGTTGCCGAATACGTTGACGGCAATCAGCGTACACGCGGCCAGCACGAGGGTAACGGCAATGTTGCCGGTGGTGTTAGCGCCACCGGGGAACACGGGAATCAATCCCATGACATTGTTGATGAAAATAAAGAAGAAGGCCGTCAGCAGGTAGGACGAATAACGTTTATAGTCGTGGCCGATGCTTTTTCGGATAACTTCGTCTTCGATGTCCATGACCAGCATTTCGACGGCGCAGGCAAATTTGTTAGGCGCGGCGTTTTTCGGTCGACGGCGGCAGGCGCGCGCGGCGGCGAGGAAGAGCGTGAGCATGATAGCCGAGTTAATCAGTATGGCTAAAGCGTTGCGAGTTATTGAGATGTCCCACGGACGGTATTCCGTACCGTCGACACGGCGACCGACGATTTTGCCTTTGTAAGCGCCGTCCGCCGCCAGCCGAAAGCCCTGATAGGTTTCGCCGTGCGCGAGTCGTTTCGACGAGAACGCCACCCATCCTTCGTCCGCCGAACGGACAATCACCGGCAGGTATAACGAGATGTGCCGGCCATTGACGGTCGTGATGTGCCACCAATAGCTATCGGCAGTGTGTTCACCGATGATGTCGCCGATGGCTAACGTTTCGTTCGCATCCGCGTGATGCTCGTCTGCCGTCGCATGTAAGGACGCCGGTAGCAGGGCGAGCGCCAGCCAAATGAAAATTCGTATCCGGGCATTGCACTGCATTATTTTTTCTTCTCCGTTTCCGCCGCCTTGTAGCGGCTTTCGATGCCGCGTAACGCGTATGTTTCTAATCCCATGAAGACGATGTAGAACAAGGCAAAGAGTATAAGGAATACCCGAAATTCTAACCCGCCAAAGCCCTGACAGCAGAAGACGAGCACAACGCCGACAATCATTTTACTCATTTTCCACATCAGAAAAAAGTTAAAGACCATCGGCAAGGTCGTAACACCGGTGCACAGTCGTCGTTCCCATCGCCGAGTCAGTCCCGTGAAAATAAGCAGAAATACGAGAAATATCGCCGGAATAATGTGTGCCGTCGGGAAATTATAGTCCGGCCACTGCCACCGGAGTAGCGCGGCCATCGTCGCCCACATCGCTACCAGAATGATCACCATCAGGAGCAGGGTGCGGTATTTTGATATATACTCTTTCATGTTGCTTGCTGCACGGGTTGTTTTAATTTGAGGAGACAAAGATAGAGAAAAATTTAGGAATTACCTGCCGGAGGTTGTCTGAACGGTGATTTTTGTAATTGCCGTAGTTTGTACGCCCTAACGGGCAATCCTGCGCTCCATACCATACACCCGCCGCCGGTGTGCTTCATTTATCCCTTAAAAGTTCACGGTAAATAAACTCCCGTTCTAAGCGGTCGCTGTGTTCCCGCTTCAGCCCGCGGTTACCGTGCCGCGATTCGGGGTAAATCATCAACTCAAAGGACTTTTGAAGGTCTTGAAGCCGGGAGATGAGTTGGAAGGTCTGTTGCGCGTGGACGTTCTCGTCGCGGAGGCCGTGGGTGAGCAACAGCTTACCCTGCAGGCTGTCGGCATGAGTGAGTACCGACGAAAGCCGGTAGCCGTCGGGGTTTTCGGCAGGGGTGTCCATATAGCGTTCGGTGTAGGTAGCGTCGTAGAGTAGCCAGTCTACGACGCTGCCGCCGGCGATGCCATGCGTAAATATCCCGCCCCCGCAGGTTAAGGCATAGCAGGTGATATAACCGCCGTAGCTGTAACCGCTAATCAGTATCCGCGTGGCGTCGGCATGCCCGTTGGCTATCAACCATCGGACGCCTTGTGCGTAATCTTTGATTTCCCAATAGCCCAGCCGGCGGTGCATTTGCGCCATTCCCTGTTTTCCGTTGTGGCCGCTGCCGCGATGGTCGATAGCGACCTGAATCAGTCCGTCGCGAGCAAAGCGGTAGGCGTCGCCATGGAGATTATCCGTCCATTCGTTGCGCACGGTCATCGCGCCGGGTCCGCCATATACCGCCAGTTTGACGGGGTACGTCCGCCCCTCTTCCCGATGCAGCGGCCAGGTGATGCGCAGGGGAATGGAGAACAGCCCGTCGTCGGACGGCAGTACAATATATTCGGTAACGGGACGTTCGTATTCCTCGAAATTTACATTCCGTGTATCTTGAATCAGGCGCACCAACCTCCCTGTCGTGGTGTACAGCGCCACTTTGGGCGGCGTGTCGACAGTTGAATAGGTGGTAATAAAATGCATCCTGTCATCCGACAGCGAAATACGGTGCGAATAAGCGCCGAACGATAGCCGCTGCAGGCGTGCGCCATCCAGCCCGACGCGGTAAAAGTCTACGCATCCGATATGGTCTTTGTAGCAGGTGAAATAGACGACGGCGGCTTTTTCGTCGACGCCCAACACGTCGATCACAGTATAGCTCCCGGCGGTTAGCGGATGCTGCAGGCGTCCATTCATATCGTACAGGTAAAGTTGATCCCATCCGCTTCGGTCGCTTTTCATAATAAATCCTTTGCCCGACGCGAGGAAATGAATCCGCGGCTCTTCATCAATGGCAATCCATGTATCCTGATGCTCGCTGTACAGTTCCTTCGTCGCGCCCGTCGTGAGGTCGACCTCTATGAGCCGGTAGTGATTTTGCTCGTAGTTGAGCCATTGCAGCCATAATGCCCGGCTGTCGGGACGCCAGCGCGGTAATCCCAAATAGCCCTCCGACTCCCCAGAGGCAGACGGCCACTGCCTGCTGTCGGCTGCCACCAGTCCGCTGCCACCAGCCCACACTACGCCGCCTCCGTCAGGCGATACGATGCCGGCGCGTACCGAAGGCAGCGGTTGCCCCGCCTTCGGGTAACGCCATGTTTCGACATAGCCGTTTTGCGTCGGGCTGTCGGTAATGGTGATCAGCGGCACATGCGTTTCGTCGAAGCGTAAAAAGGCTATCCGCCGGCTGTCGGGCGACCACCAGAAGGCGCGGTAACGGCCGGCGCGCCCGAGTATTTCTTCCATATATACCCACGATGCATGGCCATTGAGGATGACATTGCTGCCGTCGAACGTCAGGCGTGTTTCCCGGCGATCGGACAGACGAAGGGTATATAAATCGTGGTCGCGCGTAAAGGCAATGTATGCCGAATCGGGCGACCACGTCAGATTGACATCCCCCTGCCGGAGAAGACTGTCGGCAGTAGCGGAGACAGTAGTATTTTGCCCGTTATCCTTCTCCTGTCGGTCGCGGATGATTTTTCCGGTTTTCACATCGACCGACACCTGCCGGCTTGTCCGAGTCGCCGCATCGTAGGCCGTCATCTCTACCGTACGGTCATGCCATTGCGCCACACGTAGCGTCGGATCGGTTATCCGGACGGAATGATTGTTGATTTCCTCTTCGGACAATTGTTTTCTCTGCCCTGCCAGCCCCGTCCCCGCCAACGCGCACAAAAGAAAAAGCGCTGTTTTTTTAATCATCATATCGTTATCATTGAGAATAAGAAAATACAAAGATAGGAAAATGCATGAAGCGTAAGTCATGGGTAGATTCAAGTATCAAATGCAACAGGATTATTCAATGCGGAGGAAAATACCTTCCACGGCGAATCAAAGTTAAATAGTCGTTCCTTAAAAATGTAAATCAAGCGGCATTCAGGCAGCCGTTTTTCGGGAAAAAGCATCGGAAAAAAATGAGCCAAAGAAGTCGTTTGACTTTTTCGGCTTGGCGGGCGTGATAATCTGTACCCCATTGATCACCTTGCTGCCTTTGATTTTTGTCGGGTAATCCGCCAGTCATTACTGGAGAATCTTGAAACTGGAGTTTTAAACTTTGAAACTTGTGTTTTGAACCTTGAAACTTGAGTTTCAAACCTTGAAACTGGAGTTTTGAACTTTGAAACATGTGTTTTGAACT
>JAIRKX010000167.1 GCA_031259805.1 Prevotellaceae bacterium
CGCGCCGGCGGAGGCTTCGGTGAGCGACGAGTTGGCGCAGGAGCCGTTGCCGGCGTCGAGCGTTACGGTGAAGGGAACAGACGGCGGGGCGCTGTCGTCGTCCCATGTGAGTACAAAATGATCAATGGCCGACGAGGCTCTGTTACCTTCGCCCGTAGTTTTGTTCGGCGCTATTATTTGTATATATACATTGTCGAACTTGTTGTCCAGCGCCGTTCCGAAATCGACGGTTACGGTTGTGCTTTTAAAAGTGCTGTCGCCGGTTGTCATATCTCCTGTGGCGGTAACAGGCGTCCAGCCTGTCGCCGAGCCGGCGGTGGAGTACTGTACTTGCCACGTGGTTGTCTGGCCTGATTTAGCATCTAATGACTGCAAGTCAAATTGCAATTTAAAATTCTTCTTTTCTTCGGTGTCGGCTATGCGAAACCGGAATGCGGCGCCGGGGTTATATCCGGTAGTTGCATTACTTGATTGGCGAACACCTAATGCCCTGTTTGTGGCGTTGGCCTGATCAGTTGTACTTGCGCCTTCCCCAATATCTGCGGAAGCGTAATTTTTAAATCCACCGGTGTTATTATTCCAATTTGTTTCCGTTGTAGGGAAAGTCTGCTCGGTATTGTTGGTGTTTGTATGTAGAAATACGCCCCATCCTGTGGGCGTTCCGCTGCCGATGCCGTCAAAATTCTGCGTATAGGTTGTTCCCGTGAGCGTGGCGGCTGTCGTTTGCGCCTGTGCTGCTGTGGTTCCCGTCCATAATGCCGCCGAAAGCAGCCCTGCTTTTAAAAGTGTGGTTAAATGTATTTTCATAACCGTGTAAATGTTCTAAGTTAAGTACTTTATTATTTGTTTTTGTCGGCGCCACGCTTCATGCGTCGGCAGGCTCCGATAATGGACAAAAGTACGGGGCGGTTTTTACAAAACAATGACAAAACGGTAACAAAATAACTACATTGTGAGCGTAAAAAACCGGTTGTCCAGTCGCGCGTTTCCGCGTAGAGCCGGCAATTCCTATTCAGGGCAGCAAATATAAATATATTTTTAAAATAGTTATTAGAAAAATACGAACTAAGAGTTATGAACTAAGAACTAAGAGTTATGAATGTCACGTCATTGCGAACTGCGAGGAACGAAGCAGGAAGCAATCCAGAAACGAATGAATAATGCACAATTATTGCTGTCGGTTTTAACCGACGGAATGAAGAATGCACAATGAACAGGTCGTCATTCCGAACTGCGAGGAACGAAGCAGGAAGGAATCTCCTCCTTGGCGCAAGGCCGCGCATCCGTGGGGGTGAAAAATTGTTCGCCCCTACATCGTTTTTGTTTCTTTCCTGTTTTTTTCAAAAAATCCTCTTCTGAAACAGGTTTTATTTCTCCTGTGATTTTTTCTCCCTCTCCTGAAATGATTTTTCACTTCTCCTGTGATTTTTTTTCCTTCTCCTGTGATTTTTTCTCCCTCTCCTGTGATTTTTCTTCCCTCTCCTGAAAAAAAAACTCCCACAGGAGAAATGAAAACTCATTTCTCCTGTGATTTTTTTCATTTCTCCTGTGATTTTTTCTCCCTCTCCCGTGATTTTTTTCTATTTTCCCGCATTTTTTTTTCCTCTCTCATGAGACGGGTTTCCTCTCTTGTGAGGTTTCCGGTATCATTCCCCGCAGGGGAATTGACGCTCTAACGGGCAACCCTGCGTCCGCTGCAGGCAATTCCTAATGCTTAGTTCCTAATTCAATGGTCGCTCCTGTGAATGCGCTCGGTTGCGATGTGCCCACATAAAACGCAACAATCCGCTAAAAAATATTTCATGTATCTTTGTACTATAATTATACGGATATGCCTATCAAATTTACCATTAAAGAAGCCTCCGATTATATGGGGGCGCAGTTAGTGAGCGGCACGGCGGGCGGCGCGTCCGTGCGGACGCTGCTCACTGATAGCCGTTCGTTGGCGCAGGCGGAAGGATGCCTTTTCTTTGCGCTCACAAGCGCGCGCAACGACGGACATCGCTACGTCGAAACGCTGTATCAACACGGAGTACGGCATTTTGTCGTGCAGCATATCCCGGAGACGATGCACGACCATAGCGACGCGGATTTCCTGCTCGTACCCGACACACTCGACGCCTTACAGCAGCTGGCTGCCGCATGGCGTCAACGCTTTACGATACCGGTGACAGGCATTACCGGCAGCAACGGCAAAACGATTGTCAAGGAATGGCTGGCATGGCTGATGTCCGGCGACCGCCGGATAGTCAAGAGTCAGAAAAGCTATAACAGTCAAATCGGCGTACCGCTGGCGGTATGGCAAATGCAGGCGGGCGACGAACTGGCGATATTCGAGGCGGGCATCTCCCAACCCGGCGAGATGGCGCGCATTGAGCGGATTATCCGACCCACGACAGGCATCTTTACGCACATCGGCACAGCGCATGACGCCTATTTCAGCGATCGCAGGCAAAAAATCAACGAGAAATTAAACCTCTTTGTGCAGGCGCAAACCCTCATCTATTGCGCCGACCAGCGCGAGGTAGCCGATGCCGTAGCCGAAAACGAACAACTGGCGCATCTCAAAAAGGCTACATGGGGGCGCGCGGCGGATTGCGATTTGCAACTGCTATCGACCGTCGTACGCGACGGGGAAACCATCCTTGAAGCGCGCTACCGCAACGAAACGATCCGGATCACCATCCCGATGACCGACCGGGCATCCGCTGAGAATGCGATGCACTGCTGGCTGTTCATGCTGCTCGAAGAGATGTCGTCCGACGTCATTGCCGAACGGATGCGTCGCCTGCCGGTCATCGAAATGCGCATGGAATTGAAAGAAGCCATCAACCACTGCTCGGTAATTAACGACAGCTACAGCTCGGATCTCCATTCGTTACAAGTGGCCGTCGAGTTCCTTTGCCGGCAGCAGGGCGCACGGAAAACCGTCATCCTGTCCGACATTCTGCAAAGCGGGCAGGACGAGCAGACGCTGTATGCCGATGTCGCCCGACTATTGAAGACGAAGGGCGTTCACCGGCTCATCGGCATCGGCAGCGGCATTTCGCAGCACGCGGACATGTTCGGCATCGAAGCGTTTTTCTTTCCCGATACCGACACGTTTCTACAACGCTTCCCCTTCAATCATTTCCGAGAAGAGAGCATCCTGCTGAAAGGAGCGCGGATATTTGCATTTGAAAAAATCGACCGGGCGCTGCAACAAAAAACGCATGAAACGGTGCTTGAGATCAACCTGAATGCCCTTGTCGACAACCTGAACTATTACCGGGCAAAGGGACGTCCCGGCGTGCGCCTGATGGCGATGGTCAAAGCGTTTTCGTACGGCAGCGGCAGCTGCGAAATAGCCAGCCTGCTACAATTTCACCACATCGACTATCTCGCCGTAGCCTATGTCGACGAGGGCGTCGAACTACGCAAGGCGGGCATTACGATGCCCATCATGGTAATGAACCCCGAACTGCAAAGCCTCGACCCCTTATTTGCGTATGACTTGGAGCCGGAAATATACAGCTTCCGCCTGCTGCAAAGATGGCGTAGCCGGCTGGAACAACAGGCAGGCAAGCCGGCGCCGGCCGTACACATTAAGCTCGACACCGGCATGCACCGCTTAGGTTTTGAAGAACGCGAGGTGGAGACCCTGTGCCGGACATTGCAGGAGCTTCGGGCGGCGGAGGCGGCGTTCCGGGTGGCGTCCGTCTTTTCGCACCTCTCCGGCAGCGACAACCCGTCGCTCGACGCATGGACGCACCGGCAGATTGCCACCTTCCGGCGAATGAGCAAGCAGGTGCAAAATGCATTTGACTATCCGGTGTATGCACACATCTTAAATTCGGCAGGCATCACGCGCTTTCCCGATGCGCAGTTCGACATGGTACGCTTGGGCATCGGGCTATACGGCGTCGGCGTCAATGACGAGGAACAACAATACCTCCGGCCGGTCAGCACGCTGAAAACCGTCATTTCGCAAATCAAACAAATCCCCGCCGGCGATACTGTCGGCTACGGACGCCGCCACGTAGCATCGCACGAGATGCGGATAGGCACTATCGCCATTGGCTACGCCGACGGGCTACGCCGACGTTTCGGAAACGGTCGCGGAACGGTATTCGTCAACGGACAACCGGCGCCGGTCATCGGAAATATCTGCATGGACATGTGTATGATTGACCTTACCGGCGTCGACGCCCGAGAGAACGACGAAGTCATTATCTTCGGCGACCGCCCCACCATTATCGACATCGCTCGAACATTAGACACCATCCCCTACGAGGTACTCACCGGCATCTCGCGACGGGTAAAAAGAGTATACGTAACGGAGAATTAGAAATGGACTGCACCCGCCGCAGGCACGCAATCCCATAAATTTTTCTTACCTTTGCCGGCAAATAAAATTTTATCTAATGAGTTTTGATTACAACACACAGCGCCGGAAGCTACGGCTTCCCGAATATGGCCGGCATATTCAAAAAATGATTCAATACGTAAAAACCATCGAAAACCGCGAGGAACGAAATCGCCAGATAATGGCCGTCATTGCGGTGATGGGCAACCTCAACCCGCATCTGCGCGACACCGCCGATTTCCGTCACAAATTGTGGGATCATGTCTACCTGATCGCCGATTTCGACATTGATATTGACTCGCCGTATCCCATTCCCGTACCGGAAACATTTGAAGAAAAGCCGCAATCAATTCCATATCCGCAATCGCCACTGAAGGTGATGCACTACGGACGGAATGTAGAAAATATACTGAACGCTATTGCCGTCCGTCCCGAAAGTGAAGAGAAACGGGCCATGATTGCCTCGGTAGCGCTGTACATGAAAAAGCAATATATCGCATGGAACAAGGATACCGTAACCGATGATATTATTTTTCGGGACATCGAACGACTGTCGAACGGGCATATTATTCTCAACCCGTCGTTGAAGCTGCCCAATGTACAAGCCGAAGTCGCCCGCCCCTACCCCAAACCGACGAATATCGGGAAAAACAGAGGGAAAAACAAAAACTTCAAAAAAAGCAAAGGCGGACGTCCGTAACGGACAATTATTAACGCAATAAGTTCTATCGAGCAATGGCGGTATTTAAAGTAAAAGGCGGTTGCCGGATGGCCGGCGAAATTGTACCGCAGGGCGCTAAAAACGAAGCATTGCAAATACTTTGCGCAACGCTTCTCACACCCGAAAAAGTAACCGTTCGCAATGTGCCCGCTATTTTAGATGTCAATAATTTGATAGCGCTGTTGCAAAACATGGGCGTCCGTGTCGAAAAGCAGGACGAAGATGTGTATGTCTTTCAGGCTGCCGACGTCGATTTGGATTACCTGAAAACCGCCGAATTTCAAAAAAAAGCGACGGCCTTGCGCGGATCGGTAATGATTGCAGGACCGCTATTGGCGCGGTTTGGCTACAGCTACATGCCGCGTCCGGGAGGCGACAAAATCGGCCGCCGACGGCTGGACACGCACTTTATCGGCTTCCAGCGCCTGGGCGCTACCTTTTCATACAATGCCGACGACCATTTTTATACCGTCGAAGCATCGCGGCTGCAAGGGACGTATATGCTGCTCGACGAAGCGTCGGTTACGGGCACGGCCAATATCATCATGGCGGCTGTCATGGCGCGCGGCGTTACGACCATCTATAACGCCGCCTGCGAACCCTACGTACAACAACTCTGCCGGATGCTGAACCGCATGGGCGCAAAGATTGCCGGCGTCGGCTCAAACCTGCTGACTATCGAAGGCGTCGACCACCTCGGCGGCGTCGACCATACGATTTTGCCCGATATGATTGAAGTCGGCAGCTTTATCGGTATGGCGGCCATGACGGGCAGCGAACTGACCATCAAAAACGTCTCGTACGACAATCTGGGAATTATCCCCGCGCAGTTTACCCGACTCGGTATAGCGCTGGAACAGCGCGGCGACGATATTTACATTCCTGCGCAGGAACACTACGAAATCGAGTCATTTATCGACGGCTCTATCATGACCATTGCCGACGCGCCATGGCCGGGACTCACGCCGGATCTGCTCAGCGTCTTTCTGGTCGTCGCCACGCAAGCTAAAGGGACGATACTCATTCACCAGAAAATGTTTGAGAGCCGCCTGTTCTTTGTCGACAAACTGATTGACATGGGCGCGCAAATCATCCTTTGCGACCCGCACCGCGCCACGGTTATCGGCCACAACCACCAATTCACGCTTCGCGCCGCCCGGATGAGTTCCCCCGACATCCGCGCCGGCATTGCCCTCCTGATTGCCGCCATGAGCGCCGAAGGCATTAGCTACATCCAGCACATCGACCAAATTGACCGCGGCTACCAGAACATCGACGGGCGCCTCAACGCTCTGGGCGCAAAGATAGAGCGAATAGGAGAGTAAGTTTGCAGGTAAACCAAACGATCATTAACAGGCAGGAAACACTTATTTTGACATCTTGAAATAACCATACCCTTTTCAGGCCTCAATAATTTTGAAGATATGGCAAAAAAACGACAACAAAACAGCCCTCCCAAACCGTCCTTCTGGCGCGACGACCGCGTGCGCTTTGTGGGCGGGCTGGTTCTATTCGGCTTTGCGCTGTTTACGCTGATTGTGCTGATTTCGTACCTCTTTACATGGGATACCTACCAGAGCGGCCATTTGTCGTCAACCGGCGGGAGCATCGGGCAACGGTGGGCGAATTTGCTGATGGGCGAATATTTCGGCATTGCGGCATTCGGCGTGCCGGCGCTGTTGGGCGTATGGGGACTGCGCCTGCTGCGCTTCAGGATGGCGCATTTTTATAAAATCGTGCTGGCTATGTTGACCGGTTGCGTATTGTTTTCGATAACGCTGGGTTTCATCTTCGGCCATTTAACTACGCCGTTGAAGGGGCTTATCGGGAAAGGGCCGGGCGGTATTACCGGAGACTTGGTGAGCGGCTGGCTCATTGAATCTATCGGCTTTGCCGGCGCTTTTTTACTGTTACTGCTGCTGACGCTGACATGGGGCGTCTTTGTCAGCCGGCGGTTTATGGGCCGGCTGACAACCATGGGGCATCGTATGCTGCAAATAGTCGGCCTGCGCAAACCAACGACAGCGACGCCTGCCGGCCAAACGGAATCCGCGACGGAGGCTCCGGAAACAGCTTCCGAAGCATCTCTCGAAATAACGCCCGAACCAGCGGCGGACGAACCGGCGGACGAACCGGCCGGCGAACTTATTATTAACCGTCCGGCGGACGAACCCGACGAGGCGAGCATAGCGCTCGGCGAACCGGACGAACCGATGGAAGTCATTGATATGACCGATGAGGACGATCCCCCGTTTGTCGAAGGCGAACTGGAACTCTACGATCCGACGCGCGAGCTGTCGAATTATAAAAAGCCGACGGTCGATTTACTGGCCGACCACAAAGGCAAAGGACGCCCAAGCGACGAAGAACTGGAACGTAACAAAAATAAAATCGTCAAAACGCTCAATAATTATAATATCGGCATTGATACGATTATTGCTACCGTCGGGCCGACGGTAACGTTGTACGAAATCATTCCCAAAGCCGGCATCCGCATTGCGTCCATCAAACGGCTGGAAGACGATATTGCATTGAGCCTTTCGGCATTCGGCATACGGATTATTGCGCCGATACCGGGCAAAGGCACGGTGGGGATTGAAGTGCCCAACGAAACGCCAGATACCGTGTCGATGCTGTCGGTCATCAAGTCGGCGAAATTTCAGGAAGCGCCGTTCGACTTGCCGGTGGTGCTGGGCAAAACCATTTCCAATGAAAATTATGTGTTCGACCTGGCCCGGATGCCGCACCTGCTGATTGCCGGCGCTACGGGACAGGGGAAATCCGTCGGGCTGAATGCCATTCTGACCTCGCTGCTCTACCGCAAGCACCCGTCGGAAATGAAATTAGTGCTGGTTGACCCGAAAAAGGTGGAACTGTCGCCGTATGCCAAAATCGAAAAACATTTTCTGGCCAAACTGCCCGACAGCGAAGAGGCGATTATTACCGATACGCAAAAAGTGGTCTATACGCTGAAATCGCTGTGCATGGAAATGGACGAGCGCTACGACCTGCTGAAACTGGCCGGCGTGCGAAACATCCGGGAATACAATACCAAATTCGTCAATCGCAAACTGAACCCGCTGAAAGGACACCGTTACCTGCCGTTTATCGTGCTGGTGATCGACGAATTTGCCGACCTGATTATGACCGCAGGCCGCGAGGTTGAAGAACCGATTGCCCGGCTGGCGCAATTGGCGCGGGCTATCGGCATTCAC
>JAIRKX010000176.1 GCA_031259805.1 Prevotellaceae bacterium
TCAGGTGCCCGGAGTGCAGCCGTCTGCCCTTCAGCTCTACGTACTTTTCGACGTCAGGAAGGTTTCCTACTCTGTAGGAAACGTACTTTTTGTCGTCAGGAAGGTTTCCTACGCTGTAGGAAACGTACTTTTTGTCGTCAGGAAGGTTTCCTACGCTGTAGGAAACGTACTTTTCGTCGTCAGGAAGGTTTCCTACAGTGTAGAACTTTATGGTATCTTTGTAACCGCAATGCTAAAATTTACAGCAATGAATATATTTCGGAAATTACCCATAGGAATACAGGATTTTGAAGATCTATGCATGAATAACTACTTATATGTAGACAAGACCGCCTGCATTTCCCAATTAACAATTAACCATTAACAATTAACCATTAACCATTAACCATTAACCATTAACCATTACTCAAACATGTCAACTTCACATCACATCACCCGTCGGACGTTTATCAAATCGGGGATTATATTAACGGCCGGGATACCGGTCGTACGGACGTACCCGTTGTGGGGACACACGTCGGGGTCTGCTACGGACGACCGACTATTTTCTATGTTCCAAAATCCGCCGGCAACGGCAAAACCCTTTGTCCGCTGGTGGTGGAACGGAAACAAACTGGCCGCCGGCGAAATCCTGCGCGAACTGGACGTGCTGCAGGCCGCCGGTATCGGTGGCGTCGAAATCAACTCGATTGCCTTCCCCGGTGGCGACGACCTCGCCATCCCTTCGATGGACTGGCTTAGTCCCGAATGGATCGAGATGGTGAAAACCGCCCTGCACGGTGCGAAGGAGCGTGGGATGGTGTGCGATATTATCGTCGGGTCGGGGTGGCCTTTCGGGGCGGAGTTTCTGGCGCACGACGAGCGGTCACAACTGATGTCCCTGGGCGGACGGAAGGTGCGGGGCGCGGGCACGATCGCGCTGCCCGTAGCCGACCTGCTGGCGCAAGCCGCGCCGGACATTGGCTTTAAATACGACGGGGCGACATCCGACCTTCATGCCCTCTACCTTGCGCCGCTGCAAATGGAGCGGTTCACGCCGCCCGTGCGCCTGCCCTTCGATGCCGCTGCCGACGTCCTGCAGTTGGACATACCCGAAGGAGAACATGTCTTGTATGCGCTGGTGCGGGTGACAGGCTTTCAGGCGGTGATTAACGGGGCGCCCGGGGCGGCAGGGCCGGTGCTGAACCATTACCGGCAGGATGTCGTCGAGAAATTTCTGGCGCGCATGTCGGATACGCTCTTTCAGGCGCTGGACGGCACGGACGGATTCCGTGCGCTATTCTGCGACAGCATGGAACTCGAAGGCGCAAACTGGTGTCCCGATTTTCCGGCGGAATTTAAACGCCGCCGCGGGTACGACGTCGAGCCGTACCTGCCGTTTGTCCTTTACCGTGTCGGACACATGGGGCACGCTATCGACAGCGCCGACAGCACACAGTTGTCCGGCGCGGCGCGGGAGGAAGTGGCGCGCGTGCGGCATGATTTCTTTGTTACCTGCATGGACATTGTCCGTGACCGCTTTTTGATTCCCTATACACGATGGTGCCGGAAGCATGGATGCCGGTCGCGCGTGCAGGCTTACGGTCGCGAGTTTCATCCGCTGGAAGCGTCGCTGCACGTCGATATACCGGAATGCGAAACGTGGATGTGGAGCAACGACGGCGGACGCGACCGCGACCTGTCCCGCCGACCGGCATACACGAATGTGAATAAATTTGTCGCCTCAGCCGCACACTTTGCCGACCGGCGGGTGGTGAGCTGCGAGGAGGCGACCAATACCGACGCCGTGTTCAACGCTACCCTCGAACGCCTGAAACTGACCGGCGACCAAAGCAACTTGTCGGGCGTAACGCACTCTATCCTGCACGGATTTAACTACACGCCACCGGCAGCGCCCTTCCCCGGATGGATTCGATACGGCATGTTTCTGAACGAACGTAACCCGTGGTGGCCGTTTTTCCCGCTATGGGCGGCATATAAAGCGCGGCTGTCGGCCGTCCTGCAGGCCTCCGACGCATTTGCCGACATCGCCGTGATGCACCCGCTGGCCGACATGTGGTCGCTGTACGGCCCACAGCGCGACCCGTTCCCCGAAAGGCACTATCCCGAATATCAATACCGCGTGTGGGAAGGCATTCATCATAACGGCAACAGTTGCGACTATATCAGCGAGTCGATCATTCGGCAAAGCCTGACGGCGAATGGCGTTCTCCGTTACGCCCACCGGCAGTATCATACGCTGATGCTGCTCGAAGTCGAATCGCTGTCGCCGGCCACAGCCTCGGCCATCGCGCGCTTCGCCGAGAGCGGCGGACGGGTGGTGCTTGTAGGGCGAGCGCCGTACAAATCGACCGGATGGAAGAACTACAAACGGAACGACCGGCGGGTGGCGCAGACGATAGCGACGATGCAACGCCGCTATCCCGCGCAGGTATTCATGGTCGACGCCCCGGCGGACGACGCGGTGGCATGGTTCGGGCGCATTCAGCAACAATGCGGCATCCGCCCCTACGTACACATCGACCGCCCGAATGCCTGTGTCAGCCAAATTCGTCATCGAGCAGACGACGACCGAACTGTCTTTTTCTTCAGCAACTGCAACGCCGACGAGGGATATACCCTGCAATGCGCCTTCCCCGACATAGCGGGTGTGCCATGGCTGTGGAATCCCGAAACAGGCGAGCGTTTCCGTTATCCGGCATCGGCCGACGGCTCGTTGACCATACAACTGCCACCGGCCGCCTCGCAGCTGATTGTATTCGACACAACCGACGATGCATCCGCAAATACGGCCGGCGACGCCGCTGCCGAATGGCCGGCCGCTGCCCTGTCGTCCGTAACCGGCGGCGTAGCGCTCACCGACTGGACGCTACGGATGGAGCATTTGAACGGCACGGTGCAGGAGCAGCCGCTGCCTGCCCTGTTCGACTTGTCTGCCGACGAGCGCACCCGTGCGTTTGCCGGCATCCTCTATTACGAAACGACCGTCGATGCCGCCACCGCCGCCGGTCGTCGATTAGACTTAGGCCGCGTCTACGGCGTATCCGAAGTTACGGTCGACGGCCAGCTCTTAGGTTGCCGCTGGTATGGCCGGCACATCTACCGCCTGCCCAACCACCCGACCGGCCAACGGTTCACAATCCGCGTCAAAATCACCACCACACTGGGCAATTACTTTAAAGCGAACCCGGCCAATGCCATCGGACACGCATGGACACGCAACCAGCCGTGGCAACCCGTCGGGCTCTTAGGCCCGGTAACGATGGAATATTAACCTGTCCACTTTTTTCAGGACATGACACAATCTCTAATTCTTAATTCTCCTCAGCACTCTTCCTGTCCGGTTCGGGATATATAGTTGCAGGAAGTGGGCATTATCGTCATACAGGGTAAAATGGGGGATAATGGTATCGACACGTCCGAAGCCATCGAAGCCGGGCGCGTCGCTGTCGAGAAGGGTGATGTATTTGCCTGCTTCGGCAGGGAAACGATAGTTAGTAAACGAACGGACGGGGTTGAAATTAAAAATAAACAGCAAGTCGCCACGCTTAAAGATCAAAATCTGGTCGACGATGTGCTGCACGATGACATGGGGCCGGGAATCGAATAGCGACTCGCTTGCGGCTAATCGAATCATGTCCTCCTCGAAATCGCGGAGGAAGCGGTAGCGCAGGTCGGGGTTGTCGGCCAGACTCCACTGGCGGCGGGCATAACGGTAGCTCCAACCGTTGCCCTCGCGGGGGAAATCAATCCATTCGGGATGCCCGAACTCGTTGCCCATGAAAGTCAGATAGCCGTCGCCGGCGGTGGCCAGCGAGAGCAGCCGGATCATTTTATGCAGCGCCATCCCGCGGTCGACAATCAGGTTGCGCTCAAACACATTCATCGCGTCGTACATGGCTTTATCCATCAGGCGGAAGATAATCGTCTTGTCGCCTACCATCGCCTGATCGTGGCTTTCGGCGTAGCTTATCGTATGTTCGTCGCGGCGCTTGTTGGTCAATTCATAGAACATATTGCCCACATGCCAGTCTTCGTCGCGTTTTTCCTTGATGGTTTTGATCCAGAAATCGGCCACGCCCATGCTCATACGGAAGTCAAAACCCATGCCTCCGTCGGCTTGCGGCGCGGCCAAACCGGGCATACCGCTGACGTCTTCGGCAATCGTCAGGGCATTCGGATTGACAAGATGAATCAATCGGTTGGCCAGTATGAGGTAGGTGATGGCATCCTCGTCCTGATTGCCGTCGAAATACAATGCATAATCCGTAAAATCGCGCCCGATGCCGTGGTCGCGGTACATCATGCTGGTTACGCCGTCGAAGCGGAAGCCGTCGAAGCGGTATTCGGTCAGCCAGAATTTATTATTCGAAAGAAGAAAATGAACGACTTCATCGCGGCCATAGTCGAACAGACGGGAATTCCAGACGGGATGCGTCCCCGCCGTGCCGCTGTGGAAGTACTGGTAGTCGCTGCCGTCGAAGCAACTCAAGCCCTCTGCTTCGTTTTTCACGGCATGGGAGTGAACAAGGTCTAAAATCACGGCGATACCATGCCGGTGCGCTTCGTCGATCAGGCGTTTCAGCGCGTCGGGCGTACCGAAGCGCGAGCTCACGGCAAAGAAATTCGATACCTGATACCCAAACGAACCGTAGTACGGATGCTCCTGTATGGCCATTAGCTGAATGACGTTGTACCCCAGCCGGACGATTCGCGGCAACGTCTGCCGGCGAAATTCGTCGAACGTCGCCACCCGTTCCGACTCGCTGCTCATGCCGATATGCGCTTCGTATATCAGCGGATTTTGCACCCGTGCCGGCGCGGGGTATTTCCAGCGGTAAGCGCGCGCCGGCTGCCACACCTGCGCAGCAAACAGTTTGGTTTGCTCATCTTGCACAGCGCGGGTGGCGTAGGCGGGAATGCGTTCGCCGTTGCCGCCCGCCCATTCCATCCCTAATTTATACAAGTCCGAATGCCGAATAACCTTTTCCGGCAGCACGATTTCCCAATTCCCGCCACCGATAGGACGAAGCGCCCAGGCGGGCTGTTTTTCCCATCCGTTGAAATCGCCGATGAGGTAGATGGCCGTTGCATTGGGCGCCCACTCGCGGAACACCCATCCGTCGGCGGTGCGGTGTAGACCGTAAAACAAATGCCCGTTACAGGCGTCGGACAGCGAGGCGTGCTGTTCGGTGAAATTCCGTTCCTTCAGCACGGCCTGTAGATATCGATTCCAAATCACTTTTCGGTAAGGTTCAAGACAGGTATCATCCAGCCATAATTTTAAATCGTTCATACGGACATTTTTGTTAATGGCTCAAAGTTAAGAAAAATTTCGTACTTTTGCAGCCAACATTCAAACGATAAGTACATGAAGATTTCGACACCATTCCGTTTTTCTTTTTATATGTGGGGTATTATCGCGCTGTGCGGCGGGCTATCGGGTGCGTGCAGCGAGGAAGAAACGACCTCGACCTACTACACCACCTACAGTTCGTACATCAGTGGCACGCTAAACACAAATGCGCATGATTATCGTGTCAAAGGCACGACGGTTCTGCTGTCGGCCAACGGGGTTACGTCGCCTGACCGGAATCAGGTTTCATTTAAATGGACGATTACCGATACGGACGCGCAGACCTTCTGGGGGCAGGCCATCCGCTACCAGTGTCCGAATACAGGCAGTTCGTTTACGCTGGCGCTGGCGGCTTCGGCTTATGACAGCTACGGACTGTCGGCGTCGAAAACCGTGATGCTTATTGACGATACATTTGCTGCGACCGTCCGCGACATTACCCCCGGTGCGTCCTTTACGGATTCCCGCGACGGGCAAACCTACCAATACCAACACATCGGCTCATTCGACTGGATGACGCAAAACCTCAACTGGAACGGCGCAGGCAAAGTATACAAAAATGAAAGTGAATACGGCATTATCTTCGGACGCTGTTATTCGTGGACGGAAGCGATGAGCACTATCCGGCCGGTTTGCCCTTCGGGCTGGCGGTTACCGACCAACGCCGACTGGGAAGATTTGGGCGCTACGCTGAACGGCGGACAGGCGCTGTCGTTCGCCGCGCACTGGCGGAATGTTGGCAGCCGCGCATCGGCCGATGCTAAAATCAATGACCGCCGGCTATGGCCGTATGACCCGAATAATACGAAACAGAACACCCACGGATGGAACGCCCTGCCTGCCGGAAAAATCGCCGGCAACGACACCTCGAGCGACAACGGTCGCTACGGCTACTGGTGGAGCGCCGATGAGTTCGACAACACCAATGCCTTCTACCGGTATATTGTCTACAACAACGATCTTTGTTATTATAACTATGGCGACAAAGAAGGACTGTACCTGTCGGTACGATGTGTACGGTAAGAAATCAGGCATGCCCGCACGGGCGGAATCATATAAATCATAATTCGGGCAACAGCGCCCGCAGATAACAATCTTCTTTTTCCCGCATCTTCTTTTTTTCTTTTTGCGAGCTGTCGTGGTAGCCGCAGAGGTGCAGCAGACCGTGCAGCATTACGCGGCGCAGCTCGTCGGCGAAAGG
>JAIRKX010000178.1 GCA_031259805.1 Prevotellaceae bacterium
CACTTGCCGCAGGCACGGAAAACGCGCCCCCACTTGGGAGACACTGTCCGCACGCCCGGAAAACGCGCCCCAAATTGGGAGACACTTTCCGCAGGCACGGAAAATGAACCCCAAATTGGGAGACACTTTCCGCACGCACGGAAAACGCGCCCCACATTGGGAGATACTTTCCGCACGCACGGAAAACGCGCCCCGAATTAGGAGATATTTTCCGCATGCACGGAAACCGTGTCCCAAATTGGGCGCTGTCGTCATCTCCTATTATTTTTGTACCTTTGACGCGTCTTACATAAATATATATACAGTCAATATGAAATCAACCTCTTTTAATCGCCTGCTCAGCATTATGGACGAGTTGCGCGAAAAATGTCCGTGGGACCGCGAGCAGACATTCGGCAGCCTTCGCCCGCAAACCATTGAAGAAACCTACGAATTGAGCGACGCCGTCCTGCGGCAAGACTACAATGATATTTGTAAAGAACTCGGCGATGTATTGCTCCATATTGTGTTCTATGCCAAAATGGGCGAGGAAGAACAACGTTTTACAATCGACGATGTGATTAATAAATTGTGTGAAAAATTGATTTTCCGTCATCCGCACGTGTTTAGCGAAATCGAAGTAACCGGAGCGGCAGACGTCATTCAGAATTGGGAGCAGTTGAAGTTGAAAGAAAAGAACGGCAACAAAACCGTCCTTTCGGGCGTGCCGGCGAGTTTGCCCTCATTGGTCAAGGCCTACCGGATACAGGACAAAGCGCGTGCCGTAGGGTTCGACTGGGACGTGCGCGAGCAGGTGTGGGATAAGATAGAGGAAGAACTGAATGAACTGAAAGCAGCGTTGTCCGACGGTACGTCCGAGGACATCGAAGCTGAATTTGGCGATTTGATATTTTCTATTGTCAATGCCGCCCGCCTTTACAACGTCAACCCCGATACGGCATTGGAACATACGAATCATAAATTTATCACGCGGTTTACTTACCTCGAACAGCAAACCATCCGGCAAGGACGCTCGCTCCGAACCATGACGCTGGATGAAATGAATAAAATCTGGGAAGAAGCAAAAAGAATGGAAGGTTGAAAGTGGAAAGTGGAAAGTGGAAAGTGGAAAATTGAAAATGGCTTGCGGTGGCAACTTTCAACGCTCGACCCTCTCCAGCGTTTCCTCAATCAACCACGTACAGACGTCGCGCAGGGCAATGCCGGCGGCGCGCAGTTGCTGCGGTACAATGCTGGCCTGCGACAGGCCGGGAATCGTATTTATTTCGAGAAAGTAAATCACCTCGTCGCGCACGATATAGTCGATGCGCACAATGCCGCGACAATTCAAATAATCATAAATAAGCGACGACTGCTCGGTGAGGCGTTGCGCCAGCGCCGGCGTAATATCCGCCGGTGTGATTTCGGAACTCCTGCCCTTGTATTTCGCTTCGTAGTCGAAAAATTCGTTGTATGAAATGATTTCCGTTACCGGCAACACCTTCGTCCGGCCAGCTGCTTTAAAAACGCCCTGCTGTAATTCGCGCCCTTCGATAAAGGCTTCGGCAATCACCGTGTCGCTTTCGGCGAAAGCCGCAGCAAAAGCAGCAGGCAGGTCTTTTTCGCTCTTGACTTTCGTTACCCCGCAACTGCTCCCACTGGCATTCGGCTTAACAAACAACGGCAGCCCTAACCGTTGCGTTAACGCGCAGTAATCAACCGGTCGGTTTCTTGCCACATATACCTCGTCGGCAAGTTGCACGCCGGTATCGCGCAAGAAACACTTCGTAGCATATTTGTTAAACGTCAGCATAGACACAAAGGCGTCGCACGACGTGTAAGGGATGTGTAGCATCTCGAAATACGACTGCAGCAGGCCGTCCTCGCCGGGCGAGCCGTGGATGACAATAAACGCGCAGTCAAACGCTATTTTTTCGCCGCGACAGGTAAAGCTAAAATCCGATTTGTCGATTTCCGTCGTTTCGCACCCGCCGTCGAGTTGTACCGTCCAGTCAACGCCCCTCAACAACACCTCGTAGACGTTGTAGCGCGTCCGATCGATATGGACGCTCACTTGCTTGCCGCTGTCTATCGATACCTCAAATTCTGAAGAATTACCTCCGTAAATAACCGCTATGTTTTTCATCGTATCGTACAAAAAATTTAATCTTCCTTTCTACCCCCATTTTGTCCACCCGCAGGCAATGCTTAATTCTCCGTCATTCCTATTATTTTCTCATCGACGGACGGCTTGTAATTGCGCCATTTTTCCAACATCCGGGAAAAATCGTCGGGCAGTGGCGACTCGAACATCATTTCTTCATTGGTGGTCGGATGCACAAAACCCAGCAATCGTGCGTGCAGCGCCTGCCGCGGCATAATTTCAAAACAATTTGTGATAAACTGCTTGTACTTGCTGAACACCGTTCCCTTGCGGATGGCGTCACCGCCGTAACGCTCGTCGTTGAACAGCGGATGACCGATATGGCTCATGTGTACACGTATCTGATGCGTGCGACCGGTTTCCAGACGACATTCTATCAACGTTACATAACCGAACCGCTCCAGCACCCGATAGTGCGTTATGGCATACCGACCGACGTTTTCGTCGTGAAATACTTTGAATCGCAGTCGGTCGTTCGGGTCGCGTCCGATGTTAGCGGTAATCGTGCCTTCGTCCTGCTGCACATTGCCCCACACCAGCGCCATATACAACCGCTTCGACGTGTGCGCCGAAAACTGATTCGACAGAAACATCAGCGCCTCTTCAGTTTTAGCTACCACCAACGCACCCGACGTATCCTTGTCGATCCGGTGCACCAGAAAGGCTTTTTCGTGCTTCATCTGACCATGATACACCAGCCCGTTCAGCAATGTACCCGAATAATTGCCATGCCCGGGATGCACCACCATATTCGGCGGTTTATCGACCACCAACAGCGTGTCGTCTTCATATAAAATAGTGAGCGGAATGTCTTCGGGCAGGACTTCGACGCCACGCCGCTCGAAAGGCATCACGATGCGTATTTCGTCGTTCGACTTAACCTGATAGCTCGACTTTACGGGCTTGTTGTTTACAATAATATAATTCGCATCGGCGGCGGCCTGTATACGATTGCGCGAAATACCCGCAATATGCACCACCAAGTATTTATCTATACGAATAGCCGATTGTCGCCTGTCCACCGTGAAATGATAATGTTCGTACAGCACGGATGCGGCAGATTCATTCGGCATCGTAGTATCGTTTTTAATCTCCAATATCTTAAAATGTATGATTACTCCTCGTTTTCCAATCGCAAATACACATCGACCCTCGTGCCCAGCGGCCAAATCATCGAGAGAGACGGTGCGGGCGACTGCCTGTAAATGCGCGCCGCCAGCGAATCGGTATAATTCGTAATGTTAATATCGTAATGAAATCCCACGTTCAAAGAATGATCCAGCAACACGTCTTTAGCCGTTTCGGCCGACATGCCGACAGTTACCGGAATTGTGGTATATTGCCCGTTCTGGTTGAGGTTCAGTCCCAGTACCAAATCAATTTCGCTGCCGGCATCGAGTTGCATGTTGATTTCAACCGGCAGTCCATCGTAATACTGTTCCATCACCTGATTGGTCGCTATATCCGAAATGTAGCGCAATCGCCCGACGGTTAAGCCCTGCGACACAAGTACCGATTTCGCTTGTCGCAATGAATACCCGACCACATCGGGTGCTGTTACTCGTCGCGGCGTCGTCGCATTGATCGTAAGCAGCACGCGACGGTTATCCTTCACCTGCGCATATGCCTCGGGCACCTGCCGAAACACCGACCCGCGCGGACGATACGGCACAAATACCGAGTCGATGACCTCGACCCGCAAATGCTTTTCTTGTCCGATAGCGACCGCTTCTTCGACCGTCATGCCGGTAAAATCGGGCACAGGGAACGATTTTCCGTGTTGTGTCCCCACTTGCAACGCATAGCTGACGACGATAATCAGCGCAAAAAAAACAGTCACCGCATACAGCAAATGACGAACAATCATGTTCGCCCACAGCCGACACAGCAAATTTTTCTTTTCTTTTTTATGTACACGTTGAGGCATTTTTTCGTTCTCCATTTCTTAATAATTCCTAATTCTTACTTCCCTCCGGTGTTTATATTTAAATGCAATGGCAAAAGCAATAGCAATGATCAGCGCATATCCGGCAAAAATGAACCATGCCGAGGCCCAGTCGGGTGTCAAACTATTGTCAGGCGCAAAATGGTTGATTACCACCTGTGCCCCGTAGTTGCCGATAATAGCGCCTAAGCCGTTAGTAACCATCATCAACATCCCTTGTGCACTGGCGCGGAATTTGCTCGGTGTTTCCTTTTCGATAAACAGCGAACCGGAAATATTGAAAAAGTCGAACGCCATCCCGTAGATAATCATTGACAATGTCAGCCACACCATACCATACGCGGGATCGCCGATGCCAAACAGCCCGAAACGCAGCACCCACGCAATCATACTCATCAGCATCACGATTTTGATCCCGAACCGCCGCAGGAAAAACGGGATAGCAAGGATAAACAGCGCTTCGGATATTTGCGAAAGCGATAAAAAGATATTGTCGTATCGAACGGCAAACGTAGCGCTATATATATCTCCATAAATTCTCGCATCGCCGAAATGCCCGATAAATTTACTACCATACGAGTTGGTTATCTGCAAACAGACGCCCAGCAGTACGGCAAAGAGGAAAAAGACGGCCATTTTCCGTTCTTTCAGTAGCACCAACGCATCCAGCCCGAGCGTGGTCATCAGCGAACTGCCTTTTTTCGTCTTCACCGGTGGTGAGGGCGGTAGAGTAAATACATATAAACCAAGGAACAGCGCAGCCCCGGCAGCCAGCAGCAATTGGTTCGGACTCGTGCCCCAGCCCGCTAGATTGACCACCCACATAGCGACGATAAACCCGACTGTTCCCCATACGCGAATCGGCGGAAAGTCCTTGACCGTATCCATACGGTTAGCGGCCATAATGCTGTAACAAACCGAATAGCTCAGCCCGATAGTCGGCATAAATACCATTGCATTGAGAAACATGTACAGATAAAGATAGTTGAAATCGTCGACCCCCGACGCTTTGGATGCCATAAACAAACAGACGGCACTCAGTATATGCAAAATCCCAAGCAGCCGCTCCGAGTTAACCCACCGGTCGGCAATAATCCCGACAATCGTCGGCATAATGAACGAAGCGATCCCCGCTGTAGCAAATAGCGTACCGATGTAGTCTCCCATTCCCATGCTGCTACTGCTCATGTATTTTCCAAATGAAATAAGCCACGCCCCCCAAATAAAAAACTCGAGAAACTGCGTGATAATAAGACGAAATTTTAGATTCATGACTTTTAAATATGTTATATTTTTGCAAATATAAGAAAATTCACTGAACTTTGAATAGTGGATTTCGGATTTTAGATCTTGGATTTTGTCTGAACTGTTGATTTGTCTGAGTTGTTGATTTGTTGCCCGCTTTATGCACCACTTCCTACGCTTTACGTATCACGTATTGAGCATAGGCCTGTAGCCAGTCGTGGTCAGAAGAAAATAATTAGCTAGCACACAGGTGCTATTATTTTTTCAGGACTGTCAACAAATATAAAACAGTTCATTATCAATATATTTCATGTAGTATAGCATATAGTTGTTCCTTGAAATTGTCTTACGACACTGGCTGTTAATAAAATTCTGATAAAAAGAGTCGAAAAAATTTGCAAGATATTGTACATTTACGGCAAGAAATCAGGCAAAAAGAATAAAAAAATGACAGGCAAATTACCCAACAAAAATCAAAGAGAGTTGTT
>JAIRKX010000179.1 GCA_031259805.1 Prevotellaceae bacterium
GTCATTGTAAACGGCGAGGAACGAGCCGTAAAGCAATCCAAACAAGGAGTAGATTCCTCCTGCTTCGTTCCTCGCAGTTCGGAATGACGGCCGGAGCACCCGCAGGGTGCGAAGGGAGGAATCTCTCGACCGGAGCGCACCCGCAGTGGATTGCTTCGGACTTCGTCCTTGCAATGACGTGCGTCTCACCTTTTCACCTTTTCACCGCGCGCAGCGCACTTCACCTTTTCACCGCGCGTAGCGCATTTCGCCACATCATCACATATATTTTAGATGCGTCAGCCCTGGCGTAGCTCAGGCTCGCATCATGAATTATTTTCGTATCTTTGTGCCTCTTTATTAAAAAACAACATGATGATGAAAAAATATCTTTTATTGACAAGCCTTTTTATTATGATTTTAAGCGCCTGTAATCACACGTCTAAAGTGTCGGGGATTGATTTGAGCAATATCGATACGACGGCCCGTCCGTCCGATGATTTTTTCCAGTATGCCTGTGGCGGCTGGATGACTAAAAACCCCATGAAGGCCGAGCATGCCCGCTACGGCAGTTTTGATAAACTGCGGGACGAAAATACCAAACAGGTCAATGACCTGATACGGGAACTTGCGGCTAAAACCAATGCCGGCGGCAGCGTAGCCGCGCAAATTGCCACCCTCTACAACGTGGGTATGGACAGCGTAACCCTCAACCGGCAGGGCGCAGAACCGCTGTTGCCGTTGCTCGAAAAAGTGGCGGCGGCCAATACGCCTGCGCAAATCGCCGAGCAAATCATCGCCTTACACCGGCAGGCGATTTATCCGTTCTTCGGTCTGTTTGCCGAAGCCGATTTCAGCAACAGCAAAATGGATATTGCATGGCTCTTTCAGGCCGGTCTCGGCATGGACGAACGGGATTATTATCTGGACGACGACGACCGGACAAAGGACATTCGCGCTCGCTACATCACCCTGCTCACAAACATGTTCCGCCTGTCGACCTACGACCGGCTGGTCAATGCCCGTCCCGAGCAATTGGCGAAAGCCGTCCTGTCGCTCGAAACGCAGCTGGCCGAAGCCTTTATGAGCCGGCACGATTTGCGCGATCCGCATAAAATGTTTAACAAAAAAGCGCTCGACGAGGTGATTGCCCTTGCGCCGGGGTTCGATTTCGGCGCGTATTTCCGTGCGATGGGACTGCCCGAATTACAATCGCTGAATGTCGGACAGCCCGACTATATCAAGGCATTCGGCACAATTCTGGCTACGGCAGAACCCGATGTCGTCAAAGCCTACCTTGCGTGGAATATTATTCGCGAAAGTGCGCCGTACTTGAGCGATGCCTTCGTCAACGAAAATTTTGAGTTCTACGGGCGCACCATGTCGGGAATGCAGGAATTACGGCCACGTTGGAAACGGGTCGTAGATAACGTAAACAACGTGTTGGGCGAAGCGGTCGGGCAATTGTATGTGGCCAAATATTTCCCGCCGGCGGCCAAAGAACGCATGTTGAAATTGGTGAAAAACCTGCAGGAAACGCTGGGCGAACGCATACAGGCCGCCTCGTGGATGGACAGCCAAACCAAAGAAAAAGCGCTGGAGAAACTCGGCACATTCCACATCAAAATCGGCTACCCCGACAAGTGGCGCGATTATTCGTCGCTGGAAATTAAGGCCGACAGCTACCTTGGCAACATCCTTCGCTCCAATGCTTTTGAAGTAGATTATATGCTTCATAAAATCGACCGTCCGAAAGACGTCGACGAATGGGGCATGACGCCGCAAACGGTGAATGCCTACTACAACCCGACGACTAACGAAATATGCTTCCCCGCGGCCATCCTGCAACCGCCGTTTTTCATGGCCGATGCCGATAATGCCGCCAACTACGGCGCTATCGGTGTAGTCATCGGGCACGAAATGACGCATGGCTTCGACGATCAGGGGCGGCAGTACGACCGCGACGGCAACCTCCACGACTGGTGGCAGCCGGTCGATGCCGAAAACTTTGAGCAACGCGCCCAAGTGTTAGTCGATTATTTCAACAAGATAGAAGTGCTGCCCGGCACGTTTGCCGACGGTAAATATACGTTAGGCGAAAATATTGCCGACAACGGCGGATTGCAAATTTCCTTTCAGGCCATGACCAAAGCGAAGGCTGCCGGCGAAATTGCCGACAATCTGGACGCCTTCACAGCCGAACAGCGGTTTTTTATTGCCTACGCCACGGTATGGGCCGGTCATATACGCGAGCAGGAAATCCTGCGTCTGACCAAACAGGATGTACATTCGCTGGGTCGCTGGCGCGTAAACGGCACATTGCCGCATATCGCAGCCTTTATCGAAGCATTCCATATCCAACCCGGCGACAAAATGTATTTGAGCAAAGACGAACAGGCAGCTATTTGGTAATTCCTAATTCTTAATTACGGGGAACGCCGAAATCCGCAGGCGGGCGGCGCCCATAGGCACGAGGGTAATGTCTTCGACCATTGCGGCGGACGATACCGGACTTTGAGGCACAAACGCGCAGAGTCCGTACTCGTCCATTCCCCATTCGGGAATTTTTACACCCTTCGCCTTAATCGTCCAGGGGACAGTGGGCAATGCAAACGGAAACCGGTCTGCCGGCCACGGCTGCTTCACTACCTCCAACGACTCATCGAGCCGCTCGGGATCGAATACCAGCCCATAGTTCCACGCCGATGCCGGACGGATTTCGTACGACGGCCATTGTACAGGATCGGCGCTTGCCTGCCATTTGGAATCCCACTGCGTCGTCCGAGCGCTGTTTTTCTCGATATATTCTTCTTCTATCCGCAACGAAAACGCCAGCGGGCCATAGTGCAGGCTGACACTGTTCCCGTTCTGGGCGTAGGTCTGCACATACAGGTGCATCGGCAACGCCAGCTCGACGGTATCGCCTGCACTCCACGTCCGTTCGATGCGCAGGTAGACGCCCGGCGGCGCGGTGGCGGATGCCGTTTTCCCGTCCGCCCCGGTTACCCGCGCCGTCGCCTCGGCGCACCATTGCGGGATGCGGAGATACAACGGAAACCGCACATGATCGCATTCGCGGACAATGATCCGGACGGTTTCATCGAACGGATAATGCGTCTGTTGCTCCAGCGCGACCGTCTGCCCGTTCCCGACCTGCGCCCGCACCGTACTCTCGGCATACAGCGCCGCCGCCAGCCCATTGTCGGGCGACGCCAGCCACAGGTTTTCGGCATAATACGGCCAGCCCTGCGCATGGTTATGCTGGCAGCAACGGCTACTGAAGGGATTCATCAGCAGAAACGGCCCGCCGTTGTCGATGCCGGGACGATGATTTTGGTCGTCGCTCAGCGTCATATTAGGCGCGGTAATGTAGCGCAAGGCTTTGAAATCGGGCATCACCGCCGCCGGATAGGTATTGAATGCCACATTCTCGCAATGGTCAGCCCAAAACGGGTCGCCGGTAATGCGAAGCAGTAGCTCGTCGGACGACATCTGCTCCACCATCCCGCAGGTTTCCACGCCCTGACGGGGATCGTGGTAGCCGGGGCGGGCGTTTTCATCAGCGCCGAACATCCCGCCCGGCGCCTGCCCATACAGGCGGCGGATTAAATGAAAAGCGCGATACGACGCCTGCAAATGGGCCGTATCGTGACTCTGTAAATAAAAAGTGGCCGGCTCGCGGAACGATTGGGCGATATTGACATTATGCCAGTTCGGCAGGCGGTCGCGTTGCGTCCAGTCGGCGGTATTCCGGTGGATTTTTTCCCCCAGTTCCAGCAGGAACGCCTCGCCGGTGATATTATACAACCAATAGACACTGTAAAGATTATCGCCACCGCGACTGTTCTCCCAGTAATCTTCGAGGAAAAGCGAATCGGGCAATTGATGCTGCCACCGGAAATAGTCGGTCATCAGGGAAATCACACGCCCGTCGCCCGAATATTCGTACCACGATTGCAGACACCAGAGCATAATCATATTACCCCACAGGTCGGGTTTCCCCCGCCGTTCTACCCACGGGCCGAAATAGCCGTTGTCGCGCCGGCTGTTCAGGGCGGATTCAATCCACAATCCGGTTTCCTGCAACATCGCCGGGTCGTTCAGGATATAGGCGATATTGCCGTAGCCCTTGAGCCAGTAGGGAACTTCTTCCCACCCATGGTCGCCAACGCCTTCCGGATGCAGCCATGCATTGTTCGTCTTTTCGAGCCATGCGCTGATTTCGCCCAGACGACCGGTCAGCCCGTCGCGTTGCAGCTCGAGGTATTTCTCTACCCACCCGCCCGGGCAAATGCTGCCCACAGGCAGTTTCACAAATGCCGCCGGCAACAGCGGCCACCGGTGCCCCGTATAGTTTACATTCGACGCCTGTGTGTCGGGACGTTCGACGACGTCGAATCGCGTCTCGCGCCGGCAGCCCGTCAACGCCACCGCCATGCAAAAGGATAAAAGGAAAATGTGTTTCATACTGAATACGAATAAAAATGTTATAGTGATAAACGATGCAAAGATACCATTTTTTTGCGGCGGGGGGCGCCCCCGCGTTCCCCCCAAAAAAAAACTGCCGCCCGCGAAAGCGGGCGGGTGGCAATAATTAAAAATTAAAATTTAATAAGTTCCTGCGGCTACCGCACGCAACGCAAGGCGAACCCGTAGTACTTATCGTAGCCGCTGGACTGCGGGTAGATAATGCTGCTACCTAAGAAGTACAAGGCATACGCGCGGCCAGCATTGTACTCAGTAGAAGACCACTAGTTGCCGCACGAATACTCGGTGCGCGAGCCGGAGTACGCGTAGCCCGTATAGGCGTAGCCATATGAGCCATTCAACGTACCAGATTTTGTGTCGCAACTGGACGGGCTACCATTGACTATTTGACAATGATCTTCTTTTGTGGGAACACGCCAAGGGCTTGGACACAATTGCGCGGCATATTGGGCAACCATACACCACGAAAACAAATGTCCACTAAAATCAGACCGCACGCTCTGAGCACAGTCTGCCTTATAAGCGCCGGAACTACCACCATCAAAGGTCGTATAACTACGACTACTACAATAGGTAACCGTAACCGGTGACGAAAGGGTCAACCCATTT
>JAIRKX010000197.1 GCA_031259805.1 Prevotellaceae bacterium
CGCGTCATTGCGAGGAGCCCCCACGCTACGCTCGGGGCAGGCTCCGCGACGAAGCAATCCAAAAACGGACAAACTCACTGGATTGCTTCACCCTTCGGGTTCGCAATGACGGCTACGATAAGCAGGGTTTACGACCATTTGAAATGCACCCCTTCACAAAGGATATTTGCTGGATACGGAAAATATTATTACCTTCGTTCCGATTTTGCTATTTTCGTATTGCAATATCGAAATAGCCTGAAGATATATGTATTTATTAATGAATAATTTTTTATGAAAAAAACCTTCGTATTATTCGCTTGCTTGGTTGGATTAGGATGGAGCCCTTTATGGGCGCAATCGGGGCAGCAAGTGAGCGGTGTTGTAACAGAAAACGGCATAGCGCCTCTGCCGGGAGTATCGGTCTCTGTAAAAGGAGCAAGTATTGCTGTGCTTACCGACGAGAACGGGCGCTACACCATTAATAATGTGCCGGAAAAAGCGACACTTGTGTTTTCGTTCATGGGGATGAAAACGCAGGAGATAGCCGTCGGCTCACGCTCAATCATCAATGTAAGCATGGAACTCGATGCGGTGGCTTTGACCGAAGTGGTCGTTACCGGGATGACCAAGGTAGATAAACGCCTTTTTACCGGCGCCGCTACCAGTATCTCGGCCAGTGACGCCAAACTGGACGGTCTTGCCGAAGTGAGCCGCGCGCTCGAAGGGCGTGCTGCCGGAGTGTCCGTACAAAATGTATCGGGTACTTTCGGAACAGCCCCTAAAATCCGCGTACGCGGAGCGACGTCTATTTACGGCAGCTCAAAACCCCTGTGGGTGGTCGACGGAATTGTGTTGGAAGACGTAGTCGAAGTAGATGCCGACGCACTTTCGTCGGGCGACGCCACCACGCTCATCAGCTCGGCTATTGCCGGATTAAATGCCGAAGATATTGAAAGCTTCCAGATATTAAAAGACGGTTCGGCGACGTCCATCTACGGCGCACGCGCCATGGCGGGCGTCATTGTCGTAACCACGAAAAAAGGGGACAAAGGCCTGAACCGTATTAGCTATACCGGCGAATTTACCTACCGGATGGTGCCAAGCTACACCAATTTTAACATCATGAACTCCCAAGACCAAATGGGAGTCTATCAGGAAATGCAAAAAAAAGGCTGGCTGAATTTGGCCGAAATAGCGAATGCCAGCGAAAGCGGCGTATATGGGAAAATGTATGAAATGATATACAACGGGAAGATGGTCAACCTGGAAGTATTCCGCAACGCCTACCTCCGTGAAGCGGAATACCGCAATACCAACTGGTTCGAGCAACTGTTCAATCACAACATCATGCACAATCATTCCGTCAGCATTACATCGGGGAACGACAAGGCGTCGTTCTACGCCTCGCTGAGCGCGTTAGTAGACGACGGATGGACAAAATCAAGTCAGGTAAACCGCTATACGGCCAACTTAAATACGACGTATAACCTCCTGCCGAACGTGTCGATCAACCTTATTTCCAATACCGCCTACCGCCGGCAAAAAGCGCCGGGAACTCTCGCACGCAGTGTCGATGTGGTGAGCGGAACCGTAAAACGCGATTTCGACATTAACCCCTACTCGTATGCCCTGAACACGTCGCGCACATTAGACCCGAACATGTATTACAAGCGTAATTATGCCGACTTTAATATTCTCCACGAGTTGGACAATAATTATATGGACTTAAATGTACTCGACACGAAATTTCAGGGCGAACTGAAATGGAAAATTATTCCCGGATTAGAAATAGCCGCCTTGGGCGCGGTGAAATACCAGGCCAGCTCGCAGGAACATACGATTACCGATTTTTCCAATCAGGCCTTAGCATACCGCGCCATGCCGACAACGGTCATCCGCGACAGCAACCCATTCCTTTACCGCGACCCGGACGATATATACGCCGTGCCGATTACCGTACTGCCGCAGGGCGGTATCTACAACCGGACAGACTACAGTATGCTCTCGTGGGACTTCCGCGCAGCGATTACCTACGACAAGGTATTCGACGATACCCATATTATTAACCTGTACGGGGCGACTGAAATAAATTCCGTCGACCGCCACCTGTCGTGGTTCCGCGGCTGGGGGATGCAGTACTCGATGGGCGAAATCCCATTCTATGCTTACGAAGTATTTAAAAAAGGGAAAGAAGAAGGGTCGGACTATTACCAGCTGGGAAATTCCCATTCGCGCCATGCCGCTTTTATCGGGAATGCTACCTATTCCTACAAGAGGAGATATACGGTGAACGGGACGCTGCGCTACGAAGGATCGAATAAGTTGGGACGCAGTACCTCGTCCCGCTGGTTGCCTACATGGAACGTGTCGGGGGCATGGAATGCACACGAAGAAAGCTTCTTCAACGATGTGTTCAACCCCGTGCTTTCGCACCTTACGCTCCGCGCCTCATACAGCTTAACAGCCGACCGCGGCCCGGCGTCGGTTACCAACTCCCGCGTGGTAATCGGCAGCTACAACCCCTGGCGCCCCACCAGCGGCGTTACCGAATCGGGACTGGCTATCTTTGACATCGAAAACAGCGCACTGACCTACGAAAAGAAACATGAAATCAATATCGGCACAAACCTCGGCTTTTTAGACAACCGCATCAACGTGGAATTCGACTGGTACCAGCGCAATAATTACGACCTGATTGCCCCCGTTACCACGCAGGGCGTAGGCGGCGCAATACAGAAAATGGGGAACATCGCTACGATGAAATCCAGCGGCGTCGAACTCACGCTATCAACCAAAAATATCCAAACCGAAGATTTCAGTTGGACAACCGACTTTATCTATGCGCATATCAGTAACGAAGTAACCAAATTAGAAAACATCCAACGCGTCATTGACATGGTCTCCGGCTCCGGCTTTACGATCGAAGGCTACCCGGTACGGTCAATCTTTTCAATCCCGTTTGTAGGCTTAAACGAAGACGGGATTCCGATGTTTATTAACCATAACGGCGAAATAACTACTACGGATATTTATTTTCAAGAAAGCGACAAAATAGATTTCCTCAAATACTCCGGCTCGGCCGACCCCACCGACATGGGAAGCATGGGGAATATTTTCAAATATAAAAACTGGCGCCTGAACGTATTTATCACCTATTCGATGGGCAATGTCGTGCGCCTCGACCCGGTATTCAGTAACTCTTACTCCGACCTGACGGCCATGCCTAAAGAGTTTCGGAATCGATGGGTGGTGCCCGGTGATGAGAAGATTACGGATATTCCGGTGATCTCCAGTGTCCGGAGAAACCAGCAAGACTACCAGCTGTCGTACGCATACAGCGCCTACAACTATTCGACGGCGCGCATTGCCAGCGGCGACTTCATCCGGATGAAAGAAATCTCCATCGCGTATGATTTCCCGGAAAAAATGGTTCGCCAGTGGCGCTTAGCTAACCTGTCGTTGAAGCTGCAGGCGACAAACCTGTTCCTCATTTATGCCGACCGGAAACTGAACGGACAAGACCCCGAATTTTTCAACACAGGCGGTGTCGCCGTCCCCGTACCGAAACAATTCACCCTTACTTTACGAGTTGGTTTTTAATTTTTAAAATAATCATAGCAATGAAAAAGAAATACTATATTCTCATTTCGTTTACCGCCGTTGCCTTGGCAAGCATCTCGTGTAATGATTTCCTGAGCGAACTGCCCGATAACCGCGCAGAAATTGACTCGCCCGAAAAAATACGGAAAATCTTAGTGTCAGCCTATCCGGCGAAGAGTTATATCATGTGCACCGAACTGTCGTCGGACAATGTCGATTTCTATGGGGAAAGGAACCCCAACGGCAACCGTTTTATGGACGAACTGTATAACTGGCGGGATGTAACGGAAGTTGACAACGAAAGCCCTGCCGGTATATGGTCAACCTGTTATGACGCTATTGCATCTGCCAATCAGGCATTGCAGGCCATCGAAGAACTGGGCGATACGGAAGCGACCCGATACTCCAAAGGCGAAGCCTTGATATGCCGGGCTTATGCACATTTCATACTGACCAATGTATTTTGCCAGCACTACCACCCGACATGGTCTGAAACCGACTTGGGCATCCCGTACATGGAAAAACCGGAAACAGAACTGGCTCCGAAATACGAACGCCCGTCGGTAGCCTACGATTACGAAAAGATGGCCGCCGACATCGAAGCCGGACTGCCGTTGATTAACGACACCCAGTACGATATACCGAAATACCATTTCAACCGGAAAGCAGCCTACACATTTGCCTCCCGCTTTTACCTCTACTACCAGCAATGGGATAAAGTCATCGCATACGCAAGCGTAGCATTAGGCGCAGCGCCGCAAACCATGCTGCGCGACAACAAATTCTTAGGCTCCCAGCCTCAGGACTATCTCAGCCCTGTCTCCCAAGTCTACACCCGCGCCGACGAAACAGCAAACTTGCTCCTTATTACGGCCGTTTCGGAATTAGGATTAGTTTTCGGCAATTGGAGCTACGGCTCGCGCTATTCGCACGGAAACCTTATTGCCAGCACGGAAACCATACAGAGCACAGGCCCGTGGGGAGCCTATACGCGGGATAACACCTTCTACAGCCCGCCATGGAAATATTCGAGCACCAACATGGATAAAGTATTGTTGCCGCGCTTGCCCTACCTGTTTGAATATACCGACCCGGTAGCCCAAATAGGATACCGGCGCACGGTATATGCCGCCCTTACGGTCGAAGAAGCCCTGCTCAACCGCGCCGAAGCCTACATTATGAAAAAAAACTACGCCGCCGCCTATGCCGACATGAAATTGTGGGTAGACAACACGGTCAAAACAGGCGCCAATCTGGTTACCGAAGCGAAAATTGAATCATGGGTCGGCGGCATTAGGTACTTTAGCCCGGAACAGCCTACCCAGAAAAAAACACTGGCGCCCTCCGGCTTTACTATTGACGACGAGAAACAGGAAAAATTTATCCACTTCCTGCTCTATATCCGCCGCCACGAAACCCTCCACATGGGACTGCGCTGGTTCGACGTAAAACGCTACGGCATCACCGTTACCCGGCGGACGATAGAATACGGAGAAACAACGGTAACGAACAATGTACTCGTGCCGCGCGACCCGCGCTGCGCAATACAGATTCCAGCCGACGTCGTCGCGGCAGGCTTTACCCCCAATCCACGCTAATTAATGACTCTTAAAAAATAACACAATGAAAAGAAATCTACTCTATTTATTTGCGGCAGCTCTGCTAACCCTTACAGGAGTTGCCTGTACCGAAGAACCGCTGAGCGACATCAGCGTGATTCAGGATTCGCAACGGGAAGAAAATGAATTTGACCGCTGGATTACGGCCCACTACACCATCCCCTACAATATTGAATACAAATACCGGATGGAAGACATCGAGTCGGACATGAACTACAACTTAATACCGGCCGATTATATCAAAGCAAAGCAATTAGCCCTGCTTACGATTCATCTTTGCCTGGGCGCCTACGACGAAGTAACCGGCTCGCGCGCCTTCATCGCCGAAAATTTCCCGAAGATGATTCATGTCATCGGCTCTCCGGCCGTACGGAACGACGGTTCCATAGTCCTCGGCACCGCCGAAGGCGGCCAGAAAATCTCGCTGTACAGTACAAACTATTTAAGATTAGACAGCATCCAGTTTTTAAACTACTGGTATTTTCATACCATGCACCATGAGTTTGGACATATATTGAACCAGAAGAAACCGTATAGCGCCGATTTTAAAGCCCTCTCTGCAAAAGACTACAGAAGCGATTCGTGGATAAGCCTTGCGGTAAATGAAGACGATGCGCTGAAACTCGGCTTTATCACGGCCTATGCTTCAAGCGAACCGGGGGAAGATTTTGTCGAACTGATTTCCGTTTACGTTACCGAAACGCAGGAACAATGGGAAGAACGCCTGAGAAAAGCCATGCCGGATAACCCAGATGACGAAATAAATGGCAAAGACCTTATCGAAGCAAAATTTGAAATCGTCTATAACTATATGCTCGATTCGTGGAATATCGACCTGACCGCCCTGCGTGAGACCGTGCAGCAGCGGCAAGCCACGATTAATACATTAGACTTTAATTTTTAATTACGAGAAAAGATGAAAAAAATACTTTTACTCTGTTTGATCGCCCCATTTTGGCTTTCCTCCTGCCTGTTCGACGACAAAGACCTGTTTGAACAGTCTGCCTCCGAACGCATGGAAGCCCGCCTGCGCGAAGCCAAAACGCTATTGCTATCCTCCCCCGGCGGATGGTTGATGAGCTACTACCCGTCGTCTACGCAGGAATATGGCGGCTACACCCTGTTTCTCCGGTTCAGCACGGGCAACCGGGTAACGGTAGCTTCCGAAATCGAAGTTACCACCGGCGACGACGCCGAGAAAACCTACGACAGCTTCTATGATATAATCTCCGACGACGGGCCGGTGCTGACCTTCAATACCGGTAACTCGTATATTCATTTTTTCTCCAACCCCTACAATCCACACGGCATCGGCGCAGACGGCGCCGGCATGGAAGGCGATTATGAATTTATTATTCTCGAAGCGACGTCCGAACGAATTACCCTGAAAGGAAAGAAAACAGGAAACCGCGTTATATTAACGCCCATAGATCCGACCGCCTCATGGTCGGCGCTGATGCAGGAATATATTGATGCCGCAGCCCGGATGTCGTTCAAACGGGGACGCTACAATGTCGGCCTGCCGGTACCTGTAAAAAGAAACTACCGCCAGTTGTCGTTTACCCATCCGGATAATAAAGGCGACACCATTGTGACCACAATGGGCTTCCGCTATACCCTAACCGGTATCCAGTTCTACGACACCCTGAAGATAAACGACATTAAAGTAAAAGAAATGCGCTATGTCGGCGGCACGGCGCCCTACTTTGAAGACGTCGGCGGCAGCGGCGTCCGGCTGGCAATCGAAATATGGTCGCTTAGCAGGCAATTAGTAGAAGACAAAGAAGACCGGTGGGGATTCTCGTACAGCGGGCTGGGGTCGTATGGACAGAGCGAATGGGACGTGCCTAAAACAGTGCTGCCCAACGTAGCCTTCCCGGGCGACAACGGTCGCTTCAAGCTATACTTTGCATGGATGGGATACGACTTTGTAGATGGCCGGGAATATTGCTTCAACTTTCAAACCTATAATAACTCGACGAACGAAGAATTTTCGGGAATCTACTATGGCGCGTATGCCTATGAGGTGAGCATTGTAAATGACAATCAAGTTAAATTTCAAAGGAAAAACCTGATGCTCGGGCGGGCAAGTGAATTCTATTCCAACGCTTCTTTTAACCGGCTGATAGCTCCCATAGGAAGCTCGCTCTCCAGCAGCAAAACATTTACATTGACCTGCGACAACCTGCAAGCCCCCACATGGATTTTGCTAACGGATACAAACAACCCGAATAATACGATTAAATTAAGCTCGACGGACATCTACCTGCCCTTTGACAAATAGCGTGGCGTAGATACAATGCCACTAAAAAGCCTGCCCGATAGCCGGGCAGGCTTTTTTTATAGCATTTATCCCCGCTGCATTTAAAAACCGGACAGTATAGGGTGATCGAACCGAGCGGTTCGGGGTGGCCAAACCGGCGCATCTCACTTTGCGCTTTATACCCTTTGTCAAAAATTCGTATGAGAAGAGTTATTTTCTTCGATAAATTTTCTATCTTTGCGACGGTTTAGTTAAACCTCCTATAGCATTATGTTAAAATTTACACCCGAGCAGGAAGCACTCTTTTGCAAATTCAAAGAAGGGGATGAAGAAGCGTTTTCGTTTTTTTATCAACTTTTTATTAATGATTTGTACGCATACGGCAAAGGCTTGTGCGCCGAGAGCGAGTGGGTGAAAGATGTTATTCAGGATGTTTTCCTGAAAGTCTACTTCAAGGAAAAAGAGTATGAATCGCTCGCTCATTTTAAGTATTTTTTATTGAAGTCGGTTAAAAATAAATTGTACGACTTGTATAAATCCAAATCGGTCACGGCGACCACCCCGATTACCGGCGCGGGTATGGACTTTACGCTGTCCGCTACCGTGCTCGACGATATCATCCGTTCGGACGACAAGCTCATTATTCAACAAAAAATAGATAAACTGCTGTCGACGCTTACCGCCCGGCAACGGGAAGTGATTTATCTCCGCTTCATTCAGGAACTGGATTATGCGCAGATTGCCGAAATGCTGAATATGAACCTGACCTCAGTCCGAAAATTAGTCTCCCGCTCCCTGAAACGACTAAAAGAAAACCAGCGACTGCTATTCGTATATTTATTCCTGCTATACGCTTCGAGTTGGAAGTAGAGAAGGGGGGTGCATTTCAAATTGTCGACGTCCGTCGGCTAAAGCCGACGGCAATGCGGGAGATTCCTCCTGCTTCGTTCCTCGCAGTTCGGAATGACGGGGAACGGTCGTCATTGCGAGCGAAGCGAAGCAATCCAGCACATTTGCCCTTTCTGGATTGCTTCGTCGCTGCGCTCCTCGCAATGACACGCTTCGTCGCGGAGCTTGTCCCGAGCGTAGCGTGGGGGCTCCTTGCAATGACGGAGCAATGAATCGCCACATCGTTACATCATCACATCATCATATATGTATTAGATGCGTCAGTCATGAGGGATGACGACTATGTATGGGTGTTTTAAAAAAATTAATTTTTTTTATGTAACTTTGGCCGAAATAAATGATACTTACTAAAACCGTTTATTATCCGTGTATGAAAACAACCGATATCGTTCGTTGCTCAGCCAAATACAATAGATGTTTTAATTTCCGCGCACCGTGGAAAGGCGAATACAGTATGTGTTTTATTTCCCCCGCGCTGGGGGAAGGCGAACACAGTATGTGTTTTGTTTCCCCCGCGCTGGGGGAAGGCGAACACAGTATGTGTTTCAGTTCCCCCGCGCTGGGGGAAGGCGAACACAGTATGTGTTTTGTTTCCCCCGCGCTGGGGGAAGGCGAACACAATACAGGTTCAGGCATCTCCTCGCCGACATTTCTTTTTTTTAATTAAAATTAATATAAATCATTAACACTTTATTCAGTATGAAAAAATTACTTACTATTCACCTTAGGTCGCTGCCTCTGGCTGCCCATTTTAATTATGTAACTAAATTTGTCCTGCTG
>JAIRKX010000124.1 GCA_031259805.1 Prevotellaceae bacterium
TATACGAACGAAAACAACCAGCCCGACACCCTGTTTATGCGTGCCGACACCATCCGTTTTATCACCGAATGCCACCCCAAAATATGCCCGCCGGATACCGTCGTACAACCGACCGCCGATACTCTCGGCATTCCGCTACCGAACGCCGACAGTCTGATATCCGCCGCAGGCGATACAATTCTCCCAGCCGGCGACAGCCTGCCGACAGTCCCTGTCGACAGTACCATTCGCAAGGTATTTGCCTATTTCAATGTACGGGCATTCCGGCAGGATGTGCAGGCCGTGTGCGATTCGTTTGCCTACTCGTCGCTTGACTCGCTGGGGCGCATGTTTGGGCGTCCGGCCATGTGGAATAAACAACAGCAAATTACCTCGAAAGAAATCCACTTCCTTAGCGACCCGCAACAGCGAATGATGATCCGCGCCGATTTCCTCGAAGCAGCCTTCATTATTACCCATGAACAGGATACATTCTTCAATCAGGTGAAAGGGCGCGACATCATCGGCCATTTCCGCGACAATGACCTGCGCCTGATCGACGTGTTCGGCGGCGCACAAACGGTCTACTACCTGCAAGAGGATAGCCTCGTGGCCAACGGCAATCTGGCCGAAAGCGCTACGATGCAAATCGAAGTACAGGAGCGCAAAATCCGCCGCATAAAGTACTTTGAAAAATGGACCAGCAACACCTACCCGCTCGACCAGCTGCCGCCGGAAAAGGCCACCCTCAAAGGCTTTGAATGGCGCGAGGCCGAACGCCCGAAGTCGCGATGGGAAATCTGTCCCGAAATACCCCGCACCTCCCAACGGCAGGCGTCGGCTATGCTCCCCAAACCCTCATTCCCGATTAGGAAAAGAATTGACATGATTCTGCCCTCAAAATAACCGCTATGAAATCCGTCCGCATTTTCTGCGAAAACACACAAACTCATTACACATGCCAGCCGGGTACGACCCTCTATGAATTAGCCAGCCGGATGCACCTCCGCATGACCTCCGACATACTGGCCGCGTGGGTCAACAACCAACTCAAGGATTTATCATACGAAATCTATGTAGAGCAAACCGTGCGGTTCATCGACATCGCACACCCCGACGGCATCCGCACCTACCAGCGCTCGCTATCGTTCCTTTGCCAGAAGGCCGTCCGCGACGTGCTGCCCGATTACCGGCTGGCGATCAAACATCCGATTTCACGCGGACTGTATGGCGAAATTACCTGCAACGGACAACCGGCCGACAAACCGCTGCTGAAAAAAGTGAATGCACGCATGCGCGAACTGGTACAGATGAACATCCCCTTCGTCCGCGTCCGGAAAGAAACCGACGAAGCCATCCGCCTGTTCGACCGCAACGGCCAGCACGAAAAAGCCCTGCTGCAAAAAACACGCGGACGCTTCTATACCACCATCTATTATTTGGACGATTATCCCGACTGCTTCTACGGCCCGCTGGTCTACTCGACCGGCTACCTGACGGTCTTCGAACTGTGCCGCTACCACGACGGAATCTTGCTGCGTATGCCCAAAGCCGACAAACCGCGACGGCTGGAGAGCAAACCGAAACAGGCGAAACTGTTCCGCATCTTTCAACAACATAAAGACTGGAACCGGATCCTGGGCGCCACCAATATCGGCTCGCTCAACGAACTGATACAAGGCAACCAAATCAGGCCACTCATCTTAGTAGCCGAAGCCTTGCAGGAACGCGAATACGTATCGCTGGCCAAACACATCCAGCAACGGCACGACCGGATTAAACTGGCGCTGCTGGCCGGCCCCTCAAGCAGCGGTAAAACAACAACAGCCAAACGACTGGGCATTCAGATAAAACTGGCCGGACTCAATCCCGTAGCCATCGAACTGGATAACTACTTCGTCGACCGCGAAAAAACACCCCGCGATGCCAACGGCAGGTACGACTTTGACTCGATTGACGCCCTCGACCTCGATTTGCTCAACACTCACCTGCGCGCCCTTTTGCGCGGACAGACAATCACGCCCCCCTACTTCAATTTTATTTCGGGACGACGCCGGCCATCGGGGCATGAACTGCGCATCCGTCCCCATGATTTGCTGATACTCGAAGGCATCCACGCACTCAACCCGAAACTGACGGAAGGAGTCGACCGCGCGAACAAATTTCAGATATACGCCTCGGCGCTTACCTCCATTGCGATGGACGAAAACAACCGCATCTCGACTACCGACAACCGGCTTATACGACGCATTGTACGCGATGCGCGAACACGCGGCTACTCTGCCGCCCAAACCATCGCCCAATGGAGCAGCGTCCGCCGCGGCGAAGACCGCTATATCTTTCCTTTTCAGGAACAAGCCGACATCATGTTTAACTCAGCCCTGCTATACGAATTAGCCGTCCTGCGCCGCTATGCCGCGCCCCTGCTACACCGCATCCTGCCCGTCGACCCCTCGTACGCCGAAGCCCTGCGCCTGCTCAAATTCCTTAGCTACTTCGAAATGATCGCCCCCGACGACGAATCCACCATCCCCTCCACCTCCGTCCTCCGCGAATTTATCGGCGGAAGCTGCTTTGACTATTAAAAAAATTCCAAAAAAAACATTTGCACCATTCAAAAAACACACGTATCTTTGCGCGCATGATAACCCAACTAACCATACCTGCCTGTTCGACCCCCGAAGCCCTTTCGGTTTTTTTGATATCTAATTCTACCCCCCCCCCCCCAACTTACTGACGACCAGTTAATTCTCGAACTGAATACTTCCAATAGCAATTGGAATGTCTCCGCTCATAAGCTGACGGCTTCCGCTTACAAGCTGACAGCTTCCGCTTACAAGCTGACGGCTTCCGCTTACAAGCCGACGGCTTCCGCTTACAAGCTGACG
>JAIRKX010000145.1 GCA_031259805.1 Prevotellaceae bacterium
ATTCAACTCGCTAAAAGAAGAGCAAGGGGATTCCGAAATACTCGAAATTTTATCAATATGATTTATTTCATTGCCGCTAAACTCAAATTCGATTACCCACCTTATTCGTTATAGAGCCATTTTTTTATTTTCCCAAAACGAGGTGTGAATGAAAAAGAATAAAACACCCTTTGAAGAAGCTCCTCAGCCAGGACTTGAACCTGGGACCCTCTGATTAACAGTCAGATGCTCTAACCAACTGAGCTACTGAGGAAGGTTTCCGAACTGCAAAAGTAGGCTAAAATTTGGAATTGTACAAATATTTTTAGCATTTTCTGTATGAAATTTTCGCTGGCAGTATAGCAATAGCTCGTAATTTCTATTTACAAATATCCTTCTAGTTTTTCCAACCCAATGCCTCTCGATCCCTTGATGAGTACGGCTACTCCGGCAAGGGGCGCGGCGGCGAGGCGAGCTTTTACCACATCGACCGAATCGAAGCAACAATAACGGTTTTGCGCTGCTTGTGTAAACAGACGACCAACTAACCATACGTTTTGTATTGGCGAGCGGGTTATCAAATCAATAATAGCGGCATGCTCCGTCGCCGCGTCGGGGCCAAGTTCCAGCATATCGCCCAAAATAATCATTTTGTTGGAGACAGGAAGCTGTACGAAATTTTCAATGGCAGCGGCCATGCTCGAAGGATTGGCATTGTAAGCATCCATTATAACCGTATTGTACGCCGTGCGGATTAATTGTGAACGGTTATTCTCCGGTATGTATGCATTTACAGCAGCGGCAGCAGCGGTGGCCGGCACGTTAAAGTATCTTCCGATAGCCAATGCCGCCAATATGTTATCGGTATTGTAAGCGCCTATCAGGTTGGTTTCGATGGTCGGATAGCCCGGCAGGACAAAGCGCAGGAAAGGATGTGCGGCGTCGGGTGCTATAATTTGCACTGCATTTTCTTTTAAGCCATACCGGATAGTGTGCAACTCCCTGGCGGCCACCATCTCGGATAGTATGGTATTATCGGTATCATAGAAAATCGTGCCTGCATGCGCTGACAGGAAATCGTATAATTCGCCTTTCGTTTTTTTCACTCCTTCGAGTGAACCAAAGCCTTCCAAATGTGCTTTGCCGATGTTGGTAATTACTCCGAAATCCGGCTTTGCTATCCGGCACAGTGCGGCAATTTCGCCTGCATGATTAGCGCCCATTTCGACTATTCCGATTTGCGTAGTCGCATCCATCTGCAACAAGGTACAGGGAACGCCGATATGATTATTCAGGTTGCCTTGCGTTACACCTATTTTATAGCGGGTTGCCAGTACACGCGCAATGAATTCTTTGGTCGTTGTTTTTCCATTGGTACCGGTAATGGCAATAACCGGTATTTTTAACGTCCGGCGATGCCTCCGCGCGATGGTTTGCAATGCCACGAGTACGTCGTCTACATACAGTAATTGAGGATGTGCGGGCAACGAAGCATCGTCTACAACCGCATAGGCAGCGCCTTCATCCAACGCCTGTAAAGCAAACAGGTTTCCGTTAAACCGTTCCCCCTTTAATGCAAAAAATAAACATCCCATTGTGATTGCCCGGCTATCGGTACAAACAATGGGATGTTGTTGGTAGATTTGGTATAAATTTTCCAACCAAAAATATATTCGGGCGGTTGCTTATTTGCTTTGTCTGGGCGCTCCGACTTTGTCCATGGCGCACCGGAAGCCGATGTCTACCGCAGAACGGTCTTCGTCTAAGAAGCGACGAGTGCCGGGGCTTAACCAATAAGCGCGATCGAGGAACGAACCGCCTTTGTACACCCGCGATTTATCGCTAATCAAACTCGACATGCCGCGATGCGACGGGCCGTCGCCTTGGTCATACATGCGGTCGGAGTTTTCGTTTTTGGGCGTTAGCTCCCTATTTTGGGCATAATCCAACGACGATAAAATATCCCCATCTCCATAGTTACGATTATCCCCAATTTGGTAATTATACCGGGTGTCCCCTTGGAAACCTATGGTATCGCGCCGCATCCGGCCTAACGAATCTTTTTCTAAAAATTTCCCTTCTTCATCGCGCGACAATTCAGTAAACACATTCCCACGGAACGGACGAAACTCTTCTACAATCGCCGAAGACGTCGGACGATACACGTCGGCCACCCATTCGTTGACGTTACCTGCCATGCAGTATAATCCATAATCATTCGGCAGGTAGGAACGTACCGGCGCAGGCAATGCATGACCGTCGTTCAAATGGCCCGCTACTCCCATGAGGTCGCCACGGCCACGTTGAAAATTAGCCAAAAACCGGCCCCGTGATTTTTTCTCGGCGCTACGAACCGACGAGCCGCTCCACGGGTACAAACGATGCTCAATCATCCGTTCGTCGTAGGTAGAGCCGATTTGAGACAATGCAGCATATTCCCATTCGGCTTCCGTTGGGAGACGATAGTTGGGCAATAAAATACCGTCGCCGAACGTTACAGGGCGAGTGGCTTTGGAGTCGGTTTGCGAATAGTCACGTAAATTTTTACCGACAACACCTTCGTATTGGCCTAACAAGTAGGCTTCCGTATTAAAATTATTCGCATCTTTCTGGTCGGGATCAGGTTTTAAGATACCGTGTTTATACAGCAAAATTTCGTTAACCCTGTCGGAGCGCCACAAGCAGAAATCGCTTGCTTGTCGCCAACTTATACCTACCACCGGATAATCATTGTAGGACGGATGCCGAAAGTATGTGGTAACATACGGGTCGTTGTAGGCTAATTGCCGACGCCATGCGAGCGAATCGGGCAACGCCTTACGAACAACTTCGGGATAGGAAACATATACCCGGTTCAGCCAGTGAATATACTCGCGATAATCGACATTGCGTATTTCCGTTTCGTCGATATAATACGAGTCAACGGTTACGCGCCGCGGCTGATTATCCCATTCATAGCCTAAATCTTCTGCTACTTGTCCCATGACAAAAACGCCGCCTTCGATGAATACAAGGCCAGGCCCTGTTACCTGTTCCGACGCCGTTCTTACTTCGAATCCTCCGAACGTCGGGTCGTTATAAGCCCATCCGGTAGTGGGAGAAGTCCCCGCGCTCGATTTGAAAAGGTTACATGCAGAAAAAAGCCCGACAGTGAAGGCTAATACAACAATGGTAAAAACTTTTTTCATCTTCATATCAATTATAATGATTCATTTAGCATTTGCCGGACAAAGGTAATGAAGTTTTTTAAATTGAGCAAAATAATTTCTTTAAAATAACGTAAAAAAAACGGCGACAGTGTTTTTAGCGCATGGAAAAGTATACAAAATGAATGGTGTACCGACAATGCAAGGTAAATTCAACGAATAAATAAATGCACCGGAGATAAAAAAAATTGTAAAAAAGTTTTGTTCATTCCAAAGAAATGTTATATCTTTGCGGCATTCATTTTATAGATTTAAACTAAAACAATTCGAAACAGCATGCTTGCTAACCGGAAATATTTTCCAATAAGCGCTGAAACCAGCCAGCGGCGCGGCTTCCCGAAGCCGCCTCTGCAATGCGTTGCTCCCGTAGCGATTGACGCCTCCGGAAACCCGCATGGTTGTACACACACACACACTTACGCGACACCTATATGTAATAGCGCGCGCGAGGTATAGTGATAATTTCTCAAATAAGCAAGCCCCGCCAGTTTCAAATAAGCAAAACTTATGGCCAAACGGGCGGGCGTTTTTTTGCGCGCAGTCGGTTTTAACTGGCGCAACGACGAAGCGTGCCGTCAGGCACGCCCTGTCGGTAGAAAACAAATGCCGCCGCCACCCCGCCGTGCCGTCAGGCACGATATGTGTTATCTCACATGGCGTGCCTCCGGCACGCGGAGGGCTGCTGTGTTCGCCATCCTTTCTACCTACATCATGCCCCTCCGGGGCAGCACGTCATGGCGAGGGCGCAGCCCAAAATGAGTTAAGAGTTAAGAACTATGAACTAAGAGCGATGCGCAATTTTCAACTTTCTGGCGGGACAGCGCGTCATTGCGAGGGCGCAGCCCGAAGCAATCCAGAAACTAATGCACAACGAACAATGAACGCCGCATGGTGTCCCCCGCTGGCGGGGGTGGACAGTTCAACTTTCAACTGTTCCGTCATTCCGACCGGAGCGGCGAGGCACGAGCCGCGTAGCGGAGGAATCTGCTCCCAAAAGCAAGGCAGCGCAAAGCGCCGGTGCAGAACGCAGCAGATTCCTCGACTCCGCTCCGCTCGGAATGACGCAACACCATGAACAACTAACAACTAACAACTAACAACTGACAACTAAACTACTTTCGCCTGAAGGCGAAAGGTTGACTGTCGCCTTCAGGCGACTAAAGGCTTACGCATCCCCAATTGTAAAATCTTCTTCTGATTGTGATTGATTGTCTTGATTTTTTATATATTCCATGATTACTTCATCCGTCACATTTCCTGAG
>JAIRKX010000155.1 GCA_031259805.1 Prevotellaceae bacterium
CTTCACCCATCGAATCACATCGCGAAAATATCCCGAACAACAAGGTTACCAGCTCATCCCATGAACTGAATGACTTGTAATATCTGTCACTCCCCTTCTTCTTTACCAACAATTCAAAGGTTTTTACTCTTTCAACTTAGGTGGCATTCCCACGGAATGCCGATTTGGGGCGAGGGCGATATTTTCTACCGAGCGATACATCCCTACGGGATGTGGGAGCTCCAAAATACACTTGCGAAAGTTGAATTATCAATCCTTGATTCGCATTATCAATAGAAAAACGTGTATCGCCCTCTCTCGATTCTCCGTAGGAGAATAATATCAATAGTTAAATGTGCAGGACACAAGGCTGCCTTCATAGCAGCCATGCATCCGCCGCAGGTAATTCCCACTTACTTTTTTTTCAATACCCCCCTCTAAAAATTTGCTCATATCAGAAAAAAAGTATACTTTTGCAGTGTTAATATCAAAAATAAACCCTTAGTATCAAAAAAAATGAGTATTTTTCGTCAAAAAGCCCTTGAAGAGATAGGGCAACGGCCCAATAAGCCGATGTTTGTAGAGTCCACGCCGATCTCCGCTATTTTTGGAATCAATGTCTTCGATCGCAAGACTATGCAGCAGTACTTGTCGCCCGAAGCATACAGTGCCGTGATAAACGCGATAGACCGGGGCACGAAAATCGACCGCAAAATGGCCGACCAAATTGCCGCGGGAATGAAAACATGGGCGCTTGAACGTGGCGCTACGCATTACACCCACTGGTTTCATCCCTTTACCGATGCGACTGCCGAAAAGCATGAAAGTTTTTTAGACCGTACGAAAGACGGCAGTGTATTCGAAAATTTCAGCGGTAACGCGCTGGTGCAGCAAGAACCCGACGCATCGAGTTTCCCTACCGGCGGACTGCGCAATACTTTTGAGGCTCGCGGCTATACGGCATGGGACCCGTCGTCGCCGGCGTTTGTATTCGACCAAACACTGTGTATCCCAACCATCTTCGTGTCGTACAACGGCGAGGCGCTGGATCAGAAAACGCCACTGCTGCGCTCGTTGCAAGCGCTCGACAGGGAGGCAACCGACTTGTGCCGTTATTTCGACAAGGATGTGAACGCTGTAACGAGCGTTCTGGGTATTGAGCAGGAGTATTTTGCAGTGGACAGCGCCCTATTCCGCGCCCGCCCCGACCTGCAATTGACTGGACGTACGCTGCTGGGACACATTGCCGCGAAGGACCAGCAGTTGGAAGACCATTATTTTGGCTCTATCCCGCCACGCATTATGAGTTTTATGAAGGATTTTGAAACCGAAGCCTACAAGCTCGGTATCCTGCTCCGCACGCGGCATAACGAGGTAGCGCCGAACCAGTATGAATGCGCTCCGCTGTACGAAGAAGCCAATTTAGCCATCGACCACAATCTGTTGCTGATGACATTGATGCAGCGCGTGTCGGACAGGCACAATCTGCGGATTCTGTTTCACGAAAAACCCTTTTCGGGCATTAACGGCTCGGGGAAACACTGCAACTGGTCGATGATTACCGATACAGGTGTCAACCTGTTGTCGCCGGGGAAGACGCCGCGCAGCAATCTGCAGTTCTTGACGTTCTTCGTGTGCGCCATCCGGGCGGTGTTCGAGCATCATCACCTGCTGATGAGCAGCGTGATGTCGCTTAACAACTCGTTGCGTCTGGGGGCCAGCGAAGCGCCGCCGGCCATCATGTCAATATTTGTCGGCAGCACGTTGACTGACACGCTGAAATCCATCGTCGAACGGGTAAGTGATAAGAAAATGACGCCCGACGAAAAGACCGAGTTTAAGTTAGACGTCGTCGGCAAAATTCCGGAAATTCTACCGGATAACACCGACCGCAATCGTACGTCGCCGTTTGCATTTACGGGCAACCGCTTTGAGTTTCGCGCCGTTGGCTCGTCGAGTAATTGTGCACAGCCGATGATGGTGCTCAATACGGCTGTGGCGCAACAGATTGTCCGCTTCAAGAACGAGATTGATGCATTGATGGATAAGGATGTGAAGAAAGATGAAGCCATTTTTCAAACCCTGCGGAAGTTTATCAGCGAGTCGCAGGCGATCTTATTTGAAGGCAACGGCTACAGCGATGAGTGGCGTGTCGAAGCCGAAGCGCGCGAGTTGCGGCGGGTCGAAAATGTGCCGTCGGCCTTCCAATCGTTTCTGGAGCCGGCCAGCATCAACCTGTTCATGTCATTCGGCGTGCTGACCGAAGAGGAACTGAAGGCGCGGGTCGAGATATTCAACGAAATTTATGTGAAGAAAATCCAGATTGAAGCACGTGTGGTGGGCGATTTGGCCATCAATCACATTGTGCCGACGGCTATCCACTACCAAAGCAACCTGATTGAAAATGTATGCGGACTGAAGCAGTTGCTGAGTGAGGTCGATTTTAACGAACTGGCCACGCCACAATTGTTGTCGATCAAAAAAATCGGCGGGTACATTAAAAATATTCGCGAAGGCTTACATGTACTCGTCAGCGAACGTAAGAAAGTGAACGAAATCGCTTGTTTCTCCGAACGCGCCAAAGCGTATACCGAGCAGGTATGGCCCTATATGAAAGAAATTCGCAAAAATGCCGACAAACTCGAACGCATTATCGACGACGAAATGTGGCCACTGCCGAAATACAGGGAATTGCTGTTTATTAAGTGAAGCGAGAGATTACGGCACAATCGTCCGTAGCAAGCAAGCTAATACAAAGGCTACGGTGAACGTAAGCCCGATAATCCGGGCGGTGGTTTTCATTCCGAATTCTTTGAGCATGACAAAAAAGGTAGCTATGCACGGCAGGTACATTGTCATAAACACGCACGCCGATACTAATTGCGATGCCGACAGGTTGAACGGCTCAAGCAGCGCAATCGACACGTCTTTTCGCAGGAATCCGAGGATAATGACCGGCGACGATTCGGCCGGAAGGCCCATCAGAGTCTCGACAGGGTAGCGCATCGCTTCGGCGATATATGTCAGCGCACCTGTCTGCTGCGCGATATTGATAAGCAGGATACCGGCAATAATCATCGGCACGGCTTCGACGAGGTACTCCCGCGTCCGGTACCAAATCTTTGGCAGCCAGAGCGACCCTCGTGGCCATTGCCATGCAGGGATTTCCATAAACATTTCTGTCGGGTTGCCTTTCATCACCTTGTTGAGGAGCATGCCGGCCGCCACGCCCGTTGCCGCCAGCGTACCAAATACCAACAGCAGGTATCCTGCGCCGTGTCCTTTAAACAGATTAAATATCATTCCTGTTTGCGTAATGCACGGCGCAATCATCATAATCAGCAGGAGCGCAATCGTCTTTTCACGTTTACTTTCGAGCGTACGCACACTCATCACCGCCGGCACTTTACAGCCGAGACCCATCAGGATGGGAATAGCGCCGTAACCGTGGATGCCAAGACGGTGCAACAGCGAATCGAGCAAGATGGCCAACCGCGGCAAATAACCGAGGTCGGCTAAAAACTCAAACACCGCATAAAATATCAATACATACGACAGCACGTCGATAAGCGCAATTTGCAGGGCGTCCGTCAGGATACCGAACGACTCGCTGCCGTCGCCGAGCAGTATCAGCCCCCACCAACTGTGTGCCCGCTCGCCGAACAGTCCGGCGAGGAACGGCAAATAGTGCTTTTCATATAATGGTGTCAGCAGATCAATCAGTCCCTCGCCGAAAAACCGCACAAAAAAGAATGATATTGCCATAATCAGGATTGCTATCGGCACGCCGCTTAACGGGCGCGTACACATGTCTGCCAGCCGTTCGATAAACGTCGGATGACGGTGTTCGAGGCTTTGCGAATGCTGTACGATTTGCCCTATCATCTCCCACCGTTTGCCGTCGCTGCTGTCGACAGGCAGGACATCGGGGATGGCCTCGGGAGCGCCGATGCGGAGATGTTGCGCTACCTCGAGTTCCAGTTTCTTGAAACCGGCGCCGGTCAGGGCTTCCGTCTCCACAACCGGCGCGTGCAGCATGTCCGACAATTTGGCAATGTCGATATTGATGCCGTATACGCGGGCAGTCTCGTATTTATTTAGAATAAAAATCACCGGCTTGCGAAGCGCCAGTATTTCCAGCGCCAGAAACAGCGAACGCTCAAGCCGCGTAGCCTCCAGTACATAGAGGATTAAATCGTAGTGTTGCGCTCGGATGATTTCCGACGCTTCCTGCTCGGCACGGTTGTCGTTCTCCAACCGGTAAATACCAGGTACGTCGATAATCGTACACGAAACATCGTTGAATACGGCCTGCGCTTTTTTCACCTCCACCGTCGTGCCGGGGAAGTTGGACGAAACGGCCTTGACACTCGTAAGCCGTGTGAATACTTGACTCTTTCCGACATTGGGATTGCCCACCAGCAGCATGTTTTTTTTCAATGATGCTGTTTTTTTCGTCGCTGCCGGCGGGTTCTTCACATCCACTTCGTGGAATGTCCGCTTCTGCACTAGAATTTTCTTAGCCGTAGCAGCGCCGATGGCCACGCGCGTTCCGGCCACTTCGAGCAGCAACGGATTCCCGGTCTTATAGACCCGGACAGTAGTCCCACCGGTGATCCCCAGAGCGGCAAACTTCATCTTTTCCCGCTCGGTCAGGTTCACGGCCATAACCTCTGCGTTATCGCCCTCGTGCAACGCCGCTAAGGGAACGGGCATCTCGTGCAATGTATGTTTGGTTTGTCTGACCATATCTTGATTCTTTCGGCAATACGCCGGCCAATCACTGTTAGAAAAATTTAATATACAAAGGTATATTTTTTATCGATGTCCTGCAATACCTATAAATAGTGAATATTGAATATTGGGGATTGACTATTGACATGAAGTGTAATGCGCCATCTGTCCCTGCGGGACGAAACGTTTCGATATAACCCCGGCAGGGCTTCCCCGCCATACACTCAACAAATCAATTCCCGAATAATCTCGTCCGACACGATAAAATGCATCGGCGGTATTTGTAGTTGTCGGTCATGTTGTATCAATCGCCCGTGAGATAGATATTTCTCGGCCTGTCGTAGGCAATGGCGCAAAAACGACTCGCCAAAGGTTTGTGCAATATGTTGTAAATCGGCGCCGGCAGCGGTGCGGAGCGAGGTGAGGATATATTCGTTATAGCGCATTTCGAGCGTTAATGTTTCAGTTTCAAAAGCCGGCAGTCCGTTTTCGATTGCGTGCAGGTAGCGGAGGTTGTTGGCGACATTCCATTGCCGGCTTTCCCCGTTATACGAATGTGCTGACGGACCGAGGCCGATGTACGGCACGCCTTGCCAATAGCCGCTATTATGCACGGCCTGAAATCCGGGACGAGCAAAATTGGACACCTCATAATGCGTATACCCGGCATTTTCCAATGCCTCATGCAAATAGGCGAACTGTTGCACGCCTGTTTCCTCGTCCGGTAACGATAACGTGCCTTTAGCTTGTTGTTTGCCGAATAAGGTTTTCGGTTCAATGGTCAAGTGATAGGCGGAGATATGCGGCACATTAAACGAAAGCGCTTGTGTAATGTCGCGTTGCCATTCGTCCGACGACTGGTGCGGAAGGCCGTACATTAAATCAATGGATATATTTTCAAAACCGGCGTCCTGCGCTGCTTTGACGCACGCTATCGCCTGTGCTGCCGAATGTCGTCGCCGCAACTGTTTCAAATGATGCGCTTGAAATGACTGGATGCCGATACTCAGGCGATTTACACCTATAACCTGCAATTGCCTTGCATAATCGCGCGTAACATCGTCGGGATTGACTTCGACGGTCAGTTCCGAAAAGGACTCGACGGAAAAAACTTGCCGGGCTTTTTGTATCAACACCTGCAACTCATCGGGCGTCAACACCGATGGCGTACCGCCACCTATGTATAATGTAGCCGGCAAACGTAAAAACGGCAGGTAATCCTGCCGTTTTTCCATTTCGCGTACTAACGCTGCAAGCATTTGCTCCTTGCGTTCAAGCGACACGCTAAAATAGAAGTCGCAGTAAGCGCACAATTGCTGGCAAAATGGGATATGAATATAGAGCATTACTTCAGCAGCGCCTGTCCGCTGCCAAGGAGCACGCCGCCTGAGAAAACGTCTACGGTATAAGCGCCTTTGGCAAACTTTTCGTTGTTGCTGCCGTAGAAAACGCACACTTCAATATCTTGTCCCTGATAATCGACTTCACGTACTGCCGAATAAATAAGTTGCCCGTCTTCTACGCGGAAGATATTGTTTTCGGACGGCGTCATTAAAATACCGTCGGGGCCTTTCACACGTACAAATACGCTACGCGGACCGGGGTCGGCAATGTCATTTTCGATAAGCGTGACGCACGTCCGCAACTTACTGGTATTACCGGCTCTCGTTACTTCCTTGCCTTTTTCGTTGATTGCCGTGACTTTGATATCGCGGGCTTTGACAATAGCTCCTTTCTCTAACTTCTGGACTAAGTCGCCAGCTGTTTGCACCAAATTCTGGTACCGTTCATCCGAAGCGCGAACTTCGGCTCTGGCAATGGTTACATCCCGACGCAAGTTCGTATTCAGCGTATTCAACGAATCAATTTGCCGGATATAGCCTCGCATTATATCGCGCAGGGTGCCCAATTCTTTTTCGTATTCACGGATACGGGCGCGATTGGTGGCTTCGGTTTTCTTGAGTCGATCGATCATCATATCCACTTTCTGCTTTTCCACTTCCAACTGTGCATTCAGCGTGTCGTTGTCGGTTTTCAGATCGTCGTATTGCGCCCGAAGCGTTTGCATTTTAATCATCAAGTCGTCCTTTTCCGTATTCAGGGCTGTGATGACGGATTTCTGCTCGGGAATTGTCGATACCGACAGGTATATCAACACAATCCCTAATACCACTACAATAATCCCAAGAATAATGGTTGCCAGTTTTAATTTGTTCAGTTTGTCGTCTTCTTCCATAAAGAGTACAATTTAAAATTTAAAATTTAACGCGGTAAAGATACTTATTTTTTCGTTAATATATAAAAAAATTCTTCAACCGACCTGTTGTCACCTTCTCGCGATACCGGCATGTCGGCCGCTATTTTTCCTTGATTGACAATAAGAATACGTGTACAGATCGCTTCTACTTCCTGCATAATATGTGTGGAAAACAAAATGATTCGCTCGCGCGCCAGTCCCGAAATCAGTTTTCGGATCTCAATAATTTGGTTCGGATCCAGTCCGGTGGTCGGTTCGTCGAGGATAAGCGCCGACGGTTCGTGCAGCAACGACTGCGCCAAACCGACCCGCTGGCGGTATCCTTTGGATAGTTGCCCGATTTTCTTGTGCTGTTCGGCGGTGATACCGGTGGCTTCAATAACCTCGTCGATACGCCGGCGAAGCCTGCGCCCCAGTTTATGCAGCCCGCCCATAAATTGTAAATATTCACGCACGTACATATCGGGATATAACGGATTGTGTTCCGGCAAATAGCCGATTGTCCGGCGCGCTTCCAACGATTTCTGCGGCAAGTCGAATCCATTGATAGAAACTTTGCCGGAAGTCGGCGAAAGGTATCCGGTCAGGATTTTCATCAAGGTCGACTTACCCGCGCCGTTAGGCCCAAGCAAGCCGATCACTTCGCCGCGTTGCCCCGAAAAACTGACACTATCCAAGGCTTTTTGGGTTCCGTATGTCTTTGATATGTTTTCGACCGTGATCATTCTTGTGCATGACCTTCAAAGTAATGAATTAAATAATTTGTTCGTTAGCGCTTTGTGATATATTTTCCGGTTTCCTGCTATATGCAAAAAGCAGGAAGCAATAAATGCCTATCAGTAACGATGCCACGCCAATGAGAATAACGCCGCCCCGAAACATCGCTCCCGATATTTCCTCAGGCCACAGTAGCGTGATAATAGCGAAAATCAAGACCAGCAGTCCTTCCAGTATAAACCATGCCCATTCGGTAAACCCTACGGCTTTAGCGGCAATAGCCAGACTGATGATGTGTACACTTCGTACCAGCAGCCACACGCCGACCGTCAAGGCTAACAATACCGGCAAAAGATGGTCGAACAGCAACAAGCAAACGCCCATAGCGATGGCAAACACGCTACCGGCTATCCAATACCACTGCGCCTTTCCGTCCTCTTTTTTCTGCTTGAAATACAAATATCCGACCGACAGGCCGATGAGGAACAGCACAACGGCCATTACCACATTTACGATCCGCAAAATACTATCGGGGAAAATCATCAACACCGCGCCCAATACGCAAAACAGCATGCCTTGCGCAAATAGCCGGCTTTTATTCGGAGTTATTTTTTCTATTGTTCCCATTTTACTTTACCCTTTCTATTAACTTGAGAGTGCAAATATACGTAAAATTATCTAGTTAATTACACAAACAGATAACAAAAATATATTTTAAATTGTCGCAACGATGGAGAACGATTTCGAGGGAATTGCCCGGTGGGGTTTCGTGTGGATTTACGGCGGGTAACAACTCGTGCTATTGATATGTATGTCCTGCCGGGCAATTCGTAACGTATGATGCGTAAAACGACCCACAGGGACAGGGCGCTTATCCCTGCTTTTTTAAACTATTTTTTGGTTGATCTTCAAAAAAATCATACC
>JAIRKX010000219.1 GCA_031259805.1 Prevotellaceae bacterium
TACTTGAATCTGCCAACTATAGATTATGCACCCCGTTTTGTGTTTTGCATGGAAATTTTATGTATCTTTGTCCTTCAAATCAGACTCCGTAGCTCAGTTGGTAGAGCAACAGACTCTTAATCTGTGGGTCGTGGGTTCGACCCCCACCGGGGTCACTGAAAATGACGCTAAGGGTATTGCAACGGAAACTTACTTTTCACGGTTTTTTCCGTGAACATAGTACGGGCTGCTATGGCACGGTATTATTTCATTTAGGCGTAGTCATTATCCTGCTTTCAGCTAAATTATATTCTATCGGTACGAAAGAAATTTCCATTACGCTCGATTTCTCAGAACCGGATCCCAAAGAACTCCAACAACGGCAAGAACAGCAACGCACGATGGCGATGAGCGCATTAAACCGGCAAATTGCGAATCGAACAACCCACAACGCCGCCGAAGTACGCAACGTGGCCGTCAATATAGCGGAATTGCAGAACCAGCCCTTGCGCGACGACCGCAATACCAATGTCAACCAGTTGTACGACGAAGCCCGGCAAGTGCAGGACAAACTGAATGCCGCCCGGCAGCAAGTACTCGACAGGCAAGGCGCTGACGACGTCGCCCGACCGTCGAACAAGCCGACAACGACCGTTACGGGCATCTATCAGGGGCCGTCGGTTATTCAATACGAGTTGGGTAATCGAAAAGCGTTTTCGTTACCTGTGCCGGCTTACCAGTGCCTGCATGGCGGGGATATTAAGGTGCTCATCGAAGCCGACAAGCGCGGGTATGTAAAAGCGGCCAAAATAGATGCGTCCGCTTCGTCGAACGACCGCTGTTTGCAGGAAGCCGCCGTAACAATGGCGCGGCTGTCGCGGTTCGAAGTCGATGCCGCAGCCCCCAACCGGCAGGCGGGGTATATCATCTACCGCTTTTTTGCGCAGTAAGCGCGAATTGTATATCCAACCGTTCAACTAACATTTAATCCTGTTATGACATTACAAGAAGTAGCCCAATTAGTCGACGGCGAGATTGTCTGCGGCACAGGGCGGGCACAAGAGTTCGTCGAGTACGGCTTTGCCTCGGATTTGATGAGCGATGTGCTGACGCAAAAACGCTCGAATTTTTTGCTGATTACCGGTCTGTCGAATAATCAAGCCATCCGCACCGCCGAAATGTCCGACGCTCAATACATCTTGTTTGTCCGCCACAAAAAAGCCACACCCGATATGTTGTCGCTGGCTGCCGACAACGATATGGTGATTATCCAAAGCCCCTTTTCGATGTTCAAGGCAGTCGGAATCCTCTACTCTGCCGGATTGAGACCGGTATATTAACGATGTCGAACCCTAACGGAAACCCACGATGCAACTGACTTTTCATGTACAGGGAGGCGATTTTACCCGCGCCGGCGATGCCTCGAGTCAGGTAAAAAAGACGTTGAAGCAGTTGAATATTGACCCCGGCGTAACTAAACGGGTGGTGGTAGCGCTGTACGAGGCGGAGGTCAATATTGTAGCGCACGCTTACCACGGCGTCATTACCGCCGATATTGACCCTGTGCGGATATTGTTGCGGCTCGAAGACGAAGGGCCGGGGATCCCCGATATTGAACTGGCCATGCAACGGGGTTTTTCGACCGCTTCGGCGGAAGTGCGTGAAATGGGCTTCGGCGCAGGTATGGGATTACCTAATATCCTCGAGAATGCCGACCAGTTTCACATTGATTCCGTTGTCGGGAAAGGCACCACGCTCACCATTGCCGTCAACCTGCAACCGTGCCCCTAATCAGCCTGTAAATTCATGGAACAACAAGCATTTCATCATGCGTTAAAAATACGGCACGACGTGTGTACCGGCTGTTCGCACTGCATGAAAGTGTGTCCGACGGAAGCGTTGCGCGTCCACGGCGGCAAGGCGTTGCTCTATCCCGTATGGTGCATCGACTGCGGCGAATGCCACCGCGCCTGTCCTACGCGCGCTATTGTGGTGGAGGACGATGATTTCAAAGATATTTTTCGGTATCGACATCGGATTTTACTGATTCCGTCGGTGTTTATCGGACAGTTTGGCGCTACGGTATCTCGTCGGGAAATTATAGATATCCTGCTGTACCTCGGTTTTACCGATGTGCGCGAAGCGGAACATGGGGTCGATTTTTTGATTGACGAAATCAACCGCTACCTCCAAACGCACGAAAAACCGGTGATCTCCTCGTTCTGTCCGGCAGTAACACGGTTGATACAAATCCGCTTCCCGGCGCTGGTCGACCATGTATTGCGGCTAAAACAACCGCTCGAAGTAACGACCGAATATTTCCGGCAATGGTATGCCCGACAAGATATCGACCCCGGCGAAGTCGGCATTTTCTACCTGACGCCTTGCGCCGCTAAAATCGCCTCTATCAAAGCGCCAGTGGGCGACTATGCATCGCCGATTGACGGCGTAATCAATATGAATTACATGTATAATCGCGTATTGCAGGAGTATCGTCAACACGCGAAAGAACATTCCGCAACGGCGCATGAGACGCAGGTCTCGGCGCGCGGTATGACATGGTCGCTGACTGGCGGCGAAGTCCGCCACATCGACGGGAAAGGGCTTGCTATTGATGGTATCGAAAACGTCGTGGAATTTTTGGAACGGCTCGAAAACGACGAGATTTCCGGCGTCGATTATTTGGAACTGCGCGCCTGCGACGAAAGTTGTTCGGGCGGTATCCTGACGCCTTATAATCGTTTTCTGGCCGCCGAATGCATCCGTCTTAACGCTCAAGCGCAGGCCAGTGCCAATGACGCAATCGGCGAATATCAACAATACCTGTCGGGTGCGATTGACGTCGGCGAAATCCGTCCGCGCTCGATGGTTAAGTACGACTTGGATATTACCAAAGCGTTGCAAAAAATGGAAAAAGCCCGCAAGCTGAAACGCGCGTTGCCGGGCGTCGATTGCGGAGCATGCGGCGCGCCAAGCTGTGAAGCGCTGGCCGAAGATATTGTGCGTGGCCAGGCCTCCGTCGAACATTGCATCTTTATCCAGACGCGTAGCGAAAAGCAAGGACTGCTACCGCAAGAACAGGCTATTAAAATTATGGAGAAAATATGGGGAAAGGAGAAAATAGATGAGTGCGCGATGCGCGATGAAGGGATAAAAAATAGATGAGAGTAGGTGAAAGATAAAACGGGCATGTATAATCAAAAAAGGAAATAATATGAAAAAAGTAGTTGTATTGTCGGGCGCGGGTATGAGCGCCGAGAGCGGTATCAGTACATTCCGCGAGAGCGGAGGCTTGTGGGAACAACATCGTATTGAAGACGTAGCTACCTACGAGGGGTGGCTAAAGAATAGGAAGTTAGTATTGGATTTTTACAACCGGCGGCGTAAGCAATTGTTAGACACACTGCCGAACGCCGGACATTATGAACTGGTGCGTCTGGAGCAGGCATATGAGGTACGTGTTATTACGCAAAACGTGGATGACCTGCATGAACGCGCCGGCTCGACGAGCGTGCTGCACCTGCACGGCGAACTCAAAAAAGCGCGCAGTACCGTCGACCCCGATTATATCGTCGATATCGAAGGCTGGGCGCTGACTGAAGGGATGACTGACCCGCAGGGCGCGCAGTTGCGGCCACATATCGTATGGTTTGGTGAGGCCGTGCCTATGATCGAACGCGCCGCAATACTCAGCGAAAAGGCCGATTTCTATATTGTCGTCGGGACTTCTCTGGTGGTATATCCGGCGGCGGGGCTTATTCATTATGTGCCGGCACGCACGCCGAAATTTGTAGTCGACCCGAACGACGTATACGCCGACGTGCCCAATGTGCGTTACATCAAAGAGCCGGCAAGCACGGGGCTGAAGAAGGTGGTGGATGAGTTGTTGATTTGTTGAGTAAGATCGTCAAATAAGCAATTGAAAAAAATCCTGTATATTTGTATCGTTTTTAATTCGTAAACCTGTATTTATTTATATGAAATTTGGCGTAGTAATTTTCCCCGGTTCTAATTGTGACCATGATATGATTTATACGTTTCGCGACATCCTTCAACAGGAAGTGGTGGAGTTGTGGCATAAAGACCATAATTTAAAAAATGTGGACGGAATCCTGTTGCCAGGCGGTTTTTCGTACGGCGATTATTTGCGTTGCGGCGCACTGGCAAAGTTTTCGCCGATTATGTACGAGGTGATGGAATTTGCCGGTAGAGGCGGTTTTGTGATGGGCGTGTGCAACGGTTTTCAAATCTTGTGCGAAAGCGGCCTGCTGCCGGGCGTGCTGTTGCCGAATAGTAATCAGCAGTTCATTTGTAAGAATGTGTATCTGTTGCCCGATAGTAAAGCAGCTTATGTAACGCGGTTCTTGAATAAGTCGCATCCACTGAAAATTCCCATTGCTCATGCCGATGGCCGCTATCATGCCGACGCCAAAACACTCACCATGCTGCAAAAAAACAATCAGGTGCTGTTCCGCTATTGCGATGCGCACGGTAATGTATCGGAATTGGCTAACCCGAACGGTTCGGTTAATAATATTGCGGGGATATGTAATGTCGGAAGGAATGTGTATGGCATGATGCCGCATCCCGAACGCGCTGCTGATGTGGAGTTGGGCAATACCGACGGGCTGCCGATTTTCAGGTCGATATTAAAAATGCTTGCGTAAAGAAATGAAGAAAGAAACGATAGAAATTACGGTTTTTTGCGCCGATAGCCCGTCCGAACTGCCAGCGACCGATGCAACTTTGCTGCAAATGGCTACCCGGGCAATGCAACAGGCGTATGCGCCTTACTCGCACTTCCGGGTCGGGGCGGCAGTACTGCTCGAAAACGGAGAGATCGTGTGCGGAAGCAATCAGGAAAATGTCGCCTATCCTTCAGGACTGTGCGCCGAACGGGTGGCATTATTTTACGCCAATGCGCAGTTTCCGAATGTACCGGTACGCGCGATTGCGATCAACGCAGGGACAGATGGCCACGAAAGTATCGAGCCGGTATACCCCTGCGGCAGTTGTCGGCAAGTATTGCTCGAATGTGAAATGCGTTCGGGTAATCCGATACGAATCATTATGGGTAGCACTCGGAAAATACAGGTGGTCGACTGCGTCGGCGACCTGCTGCCGCTGAGTTTCACCGGCTGATCTTTATCTCTTTTCATCCAGTTTCATTCATGTATTCGTCCGACATAACCTGTATGCGCGAGGCACTGAAGGAAGCGCAGGTGGCGTTTGATCGGGACGAGGTGCCGGTCGGATGCGTAATTGTGTGCGGAAACCGACTCGTTGCCCGTGCGCATAATTTGACGGAGACGCTGAACGACCCTACCGCCCACGCCGAAATGCAGGCCATTACCGCCGCTACTCATGCAGCAGGCGGGAAGTATCTACTGGAATGTACGCTCTATGTTACCTTAGAACCATGCGCTATGTGTGCTGGTGCACTCTATTGGGCGCAAATCGGACGGCTGGTCTTCGGCGCGTCCGACCCGAAACGGGGTTTTTCTACAGTCGGCGATCGGCTGCTGCATCCCAAAACAACGGTGGCAAAAGGGGTGCTGGAAGACGAATGCGCCCGATTGCTGAGGGCGTTTTTCAGGAAGAAGCGAGACTGACAGGATAAGTGGACATGGAAAAACGAGTAGAAATGGGCAATAATATCCATAGAAAAAACCGGCCATCCACACCTGTCATGTCCTGACCCATGTTGACAGCAAAAGGAGGACAAAAAATGACAAAATTCGCCAATGCCCCTAATCCATATTCTAAATTCTCATATCACTTGTTACCTTTTTTCCCAAGATAGCCCCATTGATTATTGGTAAAATTATACGAAGCAACGCCAAAACCGATTGATATTGGTGTCTGTCCGCCCGTATAAATCCACGTTCCTATCGAATTAATACCAAAGTAGTTATTTGATAAATAATTAGTCGTTCCTTAAAATTCAGACATTCGATTGATTATTAATAAAATATTGATAAGAAAGTTTGGAGAAATCTGCAAGATTTTGTATCTTATGAGGCATAAAACCATGCAAAAAGAATAAAGAAATGACAGGCAGATTACCCGACAAAAATCAAAGAGAGCTGTACCGCTCGCTGTTGGTGGATATGATAGACAAGCGCCATGAGTTGGCGCTGTTAGCCGATACAATAGACAGGCAATACTTCGAGGAGGAATTCAGTCCGCTATATTCGTCGGTGGGCGCTCCGGGTGTGCCGATACGGCTGATGGTAGGCTGTCTTCTTTTGAAGCATTTGAAGAATTTAGGCGACGAGTCGCTACCCAAAGCATGGATAGAAAATCCCTACATGCAGTATTTTTGCGGGATGCGCTGTTTTGAGCATGTGTTTCCCTTTACCCGCTGTATTGCCAAAGGGAAGCCGCATCAGCCGTATGAATTTGGCAACAAGGTCGGGTTGATCACCACCGGTCGTGCGGGTAAGAAAATCATTACAGCCGTGCAAGCATTTCTGGACAATCCATACGACGGTCATACGATAGCGCCGTTGCTCGAGCAGATGAGGGCTAACCGGTTGCCGTTACCCCGGGAGCTTGTCTACGACCGTGGCGGCAAAGGCTGCAAGAAGATCAATGGGGTACAGATTATCACGCCCGCTTTTGTACGTATCATTTATTTTTTCTCCTTTTTCATCGTATTCATAAAATGTTACATTGGCATATATAGTTAATGGTATCATGACATTATAAATATTATCTAATCCTATATACTTTTA
>JAIRKX010000027.1 GCA_031259805.1 Prevotellaceae bacterium
GGGTGCCTGAAGTTCGTAACCGCAAGGAGCGACCTAAGGCAAAACCGGTGACTGGGGCTAAGTCGTAACAAGGTAGCCGTACCGGAAGGTGTGGCTGGAATACCTCCTTTTTGGAGCTATCCTGACTAAGCAAGAAGGGTTTCCGGTATCTTTATCTAAAACGGGGGATTAGCTCAGTTGGCTAGAGCACCTGCCTTGCAAGCAGGGGGTCGTCGGTTCGACCCCGACATCCTCCACCGTTAATCACAGTCTCGTAGCTCAGTTGGTTAGAGCACTACACTGATAATGTAGGGGTCCGCGGTTCAACTCCGCGCGAGACTACTAACGAAGACATCACGTACTAACCACAAAAAAATAACCAGCTAAAAATAGCTGGTTATTTTTTTGCATTAACAAAGCCTCTAATAGCCTTCTACGTTTAAACTAATAAACAAATATAAATACAATAAAAGAGGAAAAGATCCTTCTTTCCCGGTTTCTCCCGCCTCCGATTAGCCTAAAAAAAGTCTTCATCGGATACGGTCAATTTTTTGCGCCCATGACGACGACGGGCTGCCAATACGCGACGGCCGTTAGCCGTAGCCATTCTCTCGCGGAATCCATGCTTGTTCCGCCGTTTACGCTGTGATGGTTGAAATGTCCGTTTCATTACTTATTCAAAATTTTGGGACTGCAAAGGTAATAGTTTTTTTTTAATACGCAAAAAAATATCGCAAGTGGTCAGGGATAGATTCAACTACTGAATGCAACTCGGCCTTTTGCAACTTTAGGTACCAAGACTGTCGCATCTAATTTTTTAGAAGTTCACAGAGATATTGGTTGTCCCATCCGGCTTTTAATCGCTTCAGTGGTTTCAAATAGTAAATGCAACTGGGATAGTTACAATTTTTATTCACCAAAAGAAATGTTCTTCCTAAATTTGCAAAAGGCCGAGTTGCATTCAGTAGTTGAATCTGCCGTTGCGTTGCGTTTTGTCCGAAGGGAGAGAGCAATCCGTAACTTTTCGTATCTTTGCACTCATTTTTCACAAAAAGACCATCACATGAGTAAAAAATTTAAGGAATACAAACAGTTAGATCTGGTGGCCATCAATCGGGACGTACTGGCGCAATGGGATGCGGAAAACGCCTTTGAGCAATCGCTGGCAAACCGGCAAGGATGCCCGCCATTCGTGTTTTTTGAGGGGCCGCCGTCGGCCAACGGAATGCCGGGCATTCATCATGTTATTTCGCGGGCTATTAAAGATGTATTCTGTCGCTATAAAACGCAAAAGGGCTTTCTGGTCGAACGCAAAGCCGGATGGGACACGCACGGGCTGCCGGTCGAGTTGGCGGTCGAGAAAATGCTGCAAATTACAAAAGACGACATCGGTTCGAAGATCTCGGTCGAAGACTATAACGCCGCCTGCCGTAAGGAAGTGATGAAATATACGAAGGAATGGGAGGCGCTGACGCGGCAAATGGGCTATTGGGTCGATATGCAAAATCCCTATATCACGTACGACAACCGCTACATCGAAACGTTGTGGTTTCTGCTGAAACAGATTTACGCGCAGGGGTTGCTATACAGAGATTATTCCATTCAGCCATATTCGCCCGCGGCCGGCACGGGGTTAAGCTCGCACGAGTTGAACCAGCCGGGTTGCTACCGCAATGTCAAAGATACGACTTGTGTCGCACAGTTTAATGTAGTACGGAATAAGCAATCGGCCTTCCTATTCGCCGACGTCGCGACGGAAGCCGTGTTTTTCCTTGCGTGGACGACCACCCCGTGGACACTGCCGTCGAATACGGCGTTGGCCGTCGGGAGGCACATCCGGTATGTGTCGGTCGAAACCTTTAATCCCTATACGGCCGAGCGAATCACCGTGTTGCTGGCAAAAGAACGCGCCACCGCATTTTTCCTCGAAAAGCATGCCGGCGCGCCGATGGAATACCGTGCCGGCGACAAGGTGTTGCCCTACCGCTTCGGTCGCGAGTACCCCGGCAGCGCGTTGGAAGGCGTTCGCTACGAACAGTTATTGCCGTATGTGCAGCCGGACGCCGGCGATGCATTCCGTGTCGTGTGCGGCGATTTTGTCAGCACCGAAGACGGAACCGGCATCGTACACATAGCGCCTTCGTTTGGCGTCGATGACTTTCGCGTGGCGCGGGAGAACGGTATCGGAGCGTTGACGCTGGTCAACAAGCAGGGGCGATTTATCGACAACGTCGGCGATCTCAGCGGACGGTTCGTGAAAAACGACTACGACCCCGCCGCTAAACCCGACGACGAAACGGTGGACGTCTATATCGCCCTGAAACTGAAAAAAGCAGGACGCGTATTCAAAATCGAACGCTACGAACACAGCTACCCGCACTGCTGGCGAACAGACAAGCCGGTGCTCTACTACCCGCTCGATGCGTGGTTTATCCGCACCACCGCCGTCAAAGACACGCTGATTGCCCTGAACAATACGATCCGCTGGAAGCCCGAAAGCACAGGGGCGGGACGTTTCGGCAAATGGCTGGAAAACCTGCAGGACTGGAATCTGTCGCGCAGCCGTTACTGGGGAACGCCGCTACCCGTATGGCGTACCGACGACGGAAGCGAAGAATGCTGTATCGGGTCAGTCGGCGAGTTGTTCGACGAAATCGAAAAATCGGTAGCGGCGGGGTTCATGCCCCAAAACCTATGGAAGGAAAAGGGATTTACGCCGGGGCTGTATACCAAAGAAAACTATGACCGTATCGACCTGCACCGTCCGTATGTGGACGACATCTTGCTGGTGTCGCCGTCGGGCAAGCCCATGCGTCGCGAAGCGGATTTGATTGACGTCTGGTTTGATTCGGGCGCAATGCCGTTTGCACAAAACCATTATCCGTTTGAAACGGACGTATTCGGCAGCGCCGATTTCATTGCCGAAGGCGTCGACCAGACGCGCGGCTGGTTCTTTACCCTGCATGCCATTGCGGGCATTATCAAAGGCGAGGTGGCCTACCGCAACGTAGTGGCCAATGGGCTGGTGCTCGACCGCGACGGCAACAAAATGAGTAAACGCCTGGGCAATGCCGTCGATCCGTTCAAAACGCTGGACGCCTATGGCGCCGACGCCCTGCGCTGGTACCTGCTCACCAATGCACAACCGTGGGACAACCTGAAGTTCGACGCCGCCGGCATAGACGAGGTACGCCGTAAATTCTTCGGCACGCTGTACAACACCTATTCGTTTTTTGCCCTCTATGCCAACGTCGACGACTTTACGGGACAGGAGCCGGAAACGCCCGTAGCGCAACGCCCCGAAATCGACCGCTGGATAATATCCCTGCTGCATACCCTCATAAAAGAAACGGGCGACGCCTTCGAAAATTACGACGTAACCCTTGCCGGACGCATGATTCAGGATTTCGTATGCGATCATTTAAGCAACTGGTACGTGCGCCTGAATCGCAAGCGTTTTTGGGGCGGACAGATGAACGATGACAAGCAGGCGGCCTACCAGACCCTCTGTACCTGTATAGAAACCGTCGCGCAATTAGCCGCGCCCATCGCCCCATTTTTCATGGAACGGCTCTATACCGACCTCCGCCGCGTAACGGCGCACCATGCCGAACCATCGGTACACTGCACGAAATGGCCAGCCTTCAACCCCGCGTTGATAGACCCGACGCTGGAACAGCAAATGGCGCTGGCGCAACGTGTTTCGTCGATGACGCTGGCCTTGCGCCGGAAGGTCAGCATCAAAGTGAGGCAACCGCTGACGAAGATGATGATCCCCGTGCTCGACGCCGCTATGCAGCAACAACTGGAAGCCGTGCAGCAATTAGTATTGAACGAGGTCAACGTAAAAGAAATGCAGTTCCTGACCGATACCACAGGCGTTATTGTAAAGAAAATAAAACCGAAGTTCAACGCATTGGGCAAAAAGTATGGCAACCGGATGAAGGATATCGCCGCCGCCGTCAATGCCTTCGACCAGCAGCAGATCGACGAGATGGAAAAAGCCGGCTGTTACACGCTGATGCTGGCATCAGGCGGCGTCACGCTACAGCGCGACGATGTGGAAATTACGTCGGAAGACCTGCCGGGCTGGCTGGTGGCTACGGAAGGCGCACTCACCGTAGCGCTTGACATCACAGTAACCGACACGCTCCGCCGCGAAGGACTGGCACGCGAACTGATCAACCGCATCCAAAACCTCCGCAAAGAAAGCGGCTTCGACATTGTCGATAAAATCCGCATTCGCCTCGACCGGCAACCTGAAATAGCCGTTACCGTCGCTGCCTTTGGCGACCTGATATGCTCACAGACACTGGCCGTCGCCATCGACCTGTGCGACGACCTCCCCTCCTCCGCCACCGTCGTGGAAATAGATGGGATGAAGGTGGGGATAGAAGTGGAGAAGCAGTGAAGCGTGCCTGCGTCGCAGGCTCAATATTCAATATTCAGTTGTTACACGTAGCTATGTATACCTCCCAAGAGGAAACTTACGCCGAAGAAGGTCATGGCAACGGTGGCAAAGGCGATGGCGCAGTAGAGGTGGAATCGGTAGGGCGAGCGGAAATAAGCGAGACTTTGCCGGTGGAATGGTACGGCATAAACGAGTAAGGTGATGAGCGCCCATGTTTCCTTCGCATCCCATCCCCAATAGCGTCCCCATGAAATGTTAGCCCATACCGCACCGATAAAGATGCCCGCCGCCAGCAGGAATACCGCCGGGTACAGCAGACGCATGTTCCACCGGTAAAACCGCAGCCGTTGCTTGCGTGAGCATAATCCGGCGATAGCCGTAACGGCTATAAAAAGAAGCAGGGCATACGATGCCATAATGACCGACACGTGGGCGGCCAGCATGGGCGAGCGTAATACGGGTGTCATAGGGTTGAGTTGCGAAATGTACATCCACAGACCAGTGACCGGAAGAGCAGTCCACAGCATGCCTCGCCATCCGATGCACCGCCACAGCAGCCACAGCATAGCCGCCGTCAGCATCCCGTAACCGGCATAAGTCAGGCCGATACCCCACGGGTCACGGTTGACGAGCAACGTGCTGCCCATTTCGTCGGGATCGTAGTCCATCTGATACAGGCGATAACCGTGTCGGATATATATTTTGTTCATCGACACGCGGGCGATTGCGTCGTCTATCTTCAGGAAACTGATAAAGTCGGCGGGGGTGTTGGTGTTCGGATGGTATTCGATGTCGAAAAGCACAAGTTTGACGTCGAACGGCAGGGGGCGCGTGGTTGTTTCCTTGTCCGGGGTGTAAGCGCGGACGGTTTCGCCTTGCCGCAGGTGGATATAGCCGCGTTCGGCCGTCGCAAAAGTAACTAATGCCCCGCAGAGAATGACCGCCAGCGCCACATGTAGCAGAAACGCCGGTTTATTACGGTAGAGCGCCACGCATATAATGTAAGAGAACGCCGCCAGCGCCAGCGCTCCCCACAACGCTACAAACCACCATGCGCCGTATACGTTCACCAGTGCCACCTCGCGTCCGGCCACCTTTTCCACCACAGTAGCCGCCACCAGCGTGAGCAGGGTAACGGCTAACGCAACAAAGGCACAATATTTACTATATTTTACAAACATATCCATCCTGTTTACCGCACGTGCGGACGACGTCTTGCACGATACGGTAGCCTATCCATACTTGTTACGTATAGGTATGCATTGTTTCACCTCTCCTCCGGCCTCCCTGTAGCCATTAGATGGCTTCAAGAAACTTAATCAGCGCCTCGCGGTCTTCCTTTGACATGCGTCGAAATTTCTCCTTGCTTTGCTGCGCTTCGCCGCCGTGCCAGAGGATGGCTTCTTCGTAGTTGCGGGCGCGCAGATCGTGCAGTTTGTCGGTGTGTCCCGACACGATTTTTGTCAGTCCGCGTCCCCATAGCGGGGTGGTGCGGCATATACGTACGCGACCGGGTTCGATCATATCAAGGTTGTGGCGCAGCAGGTCGGTGTAGGGATAAATCTTCTGGTTCGATAGTGCCGGCAGCGGTTTATAGTCGCTACGCGTTGTCCACGAGGGACGATGGCAGGCCGTGCATCCGGCGTCGTAGAACAGGTTTTTGCCGCGTTGCACGGTCGGATTGTCGAGGTTACGGGCGGCGGGCACGGCCAGTCCGCGATGCCACACCATAAATGCTTCGTAATCGTCCGTCGTCATTTCGGGACGCTGTTTTTTCGACATCAGCGAATCTTCGATTTCCTGCGGCTGCAGTCCCGGATAGATGGCCTGCACGTCGGGGTCGAGCGACATGCGGCGGGCATATTCGCGGGTGATGTAAAGTTCGCTACGGCCTGTGCGGTCGGGCAAATCGGTTACGACATTGGTGATATTCCAGATGGCATTAGCGCCCGGCCCGTTATCGAGCGTAGCGCGGGTACAAAGATAGGTAAAACGACCGGGATGAAGTCCGGGATAATACGGGTTGCGTCCGGTTTCATCAATGTCGATACCAATCATGCCGGCACAGTAGCCGCGCGTTTGCTGTTGCCGGTATTCGGCGCGCAGGTCTTCGTCGGAAATAGCGTCGAGCAAGCCTGTGCCATAGATACCGATGGTCGCTTCGATCGACGCCTTATGTTGGCTCATGTCGAAGTCGGGAAACAAAATCGCGCCCTGAGCCACGCTTACGCGGGGATAAATCAGTGTGCCTTCGTACGATGTGCCGGCGCTGTAGGGCGTACCATCTTCGTAGCGGTTGCCGTGCTCATCGGTGTGCGGCAGCCATTCGATGGTAATGCCGTCTTCGTTGATCGGCGCTTTGAAAGGTGGCACGGCGCGGGTTTGTGTCATACCGGTAAAGTAGTTTGTGGCCAGCGGCAGCGTCGGGTCGTTGGGATTATAGATCATCAGCAGGTAGCTGTTGCGGCTGTCGTTGGAGTCGTATTTATCGACCCGCTGGCCGCGACCGCCGTAGCTCGGATGGCATGCGATGCACGATTTCCGAATATACACCGGCCCTAACCCCGAATAGCCCATGCCTTCGGAGGCCACGAAGCTTTTGTCTGCGATGCGCTCGCCACGCATAAACTGCCGATAGAGCGTGGCATCGGCGTCGATGACCGGCATAGGCTGCTTATAGGCAAACGACGAGGCCACAAAGACCGTTCCATTGGTACCACCGGTGTAGTATTCTTCGCTGTATTCCTGCGGGGCCGGGGGCGTGATGGATTCGTTGTTGTCGGCGCACGCCATCAGCCCTGCCGAACAACAGATGAGTAGACTTATTCTGATATGTTGTTTCATTCTTTATATTTAGTTCTGTTGCTTTTTATTGATCATTATTTGCCTAAAATTCCCTTAGCACCCGTCATATACTCTTCCGCACAATCCCATACTCTCTTATTTAAAAAGAAAAATAAAAGAATATGGGAAAGAGAAGAAGTGACTTCCTCCGGCTACTAAGGGAATTTTTGAATTGACTTCTGCCTGTTGTCCAATATTTAATCGATAAGATCGCTGATTTGGCCGAACAATGCTTCGAGGTCGGCGCAGGCTTCTACGGCAGCATCGACTTGCTCGCTACGAATGCCGTCGCGTACTACTTCATAAAACGAATAGGTGTAAGCGCCCGTCGTAGCATTGTAGTTGCCGATGGCGCGAATTTTCGTAATGCTGTCTTCGATCTTGGCTTTAATCCGGCTGTCGAGGTCGCTGTTTTTCCCCGCCACAAAAGCGCTTAGCGAGTTGGCTTTCGGCGCAGTGAGGTCGAGTCCGCCATAGTAAGCATTGCGGATGCTGATGATGTTATTCGCATAATCGTCGAGGGAATGCCAACTGTACCATGACTCAACTTCTTCCGTTTTGCGGGTATCGTAGGGCGAGGCGATTTTGGTTTCGCCCACTTCGCCGGCAATATCGGCGCAGCCGGCGGGTATTTCGCCCAATGCTGCGGCAAGGCTTCCGTCGTAGTTACCCGTGCCGCTTTTCAACTTGTCGGCAAACTGCTGGAAGGCCGGATTCGCTTCATAAAAGGCTACGATTTCGTCGTTTTCACGGAATACATTTTTGATTTCGGGCGACACATTCGCTTCGCCGGCCCATGCCACATACGCCAGTACGCAGTCCCATATCAGGGCGTCGGTAGCGGCAATGAGGTATTTCAACTCGGCGTCTGTCAGGCTTGCGCGGGGATGACCGTCGCGGAACAACAGATATTCGGTTACGTGGAATCCGATCTCTTCCGCATCCATTCTCCAGCAACTTGCGCTGGTGAGGCCGGCAGCTTCGTTGGCCAGCACTTCGTCGATTGCATTTTTCTCTAACGGCCACGAGTCAATATGTCCATCGATGTCAAACGCATCTTCGCCTACCGGCCCAAACAGGAAGGCCTCGCTCTTTTCCCAAAAGATACGCGCTGTCATCCATGCATCGGCTGCCGCTTCGATCGCTGCCGCCGACTGTCCCTGCTTTAACGCCTGATTAGCGACGCGCATCTCAAGTGCGGCTTCGGCCAGCGATCGATACGTCGGCACTACCGTCGCATCCACATATTCCCGGAGGATGGCTTTGTATACTTCGTCCATACTATCGTCGGGCGTAAGGCTATCCTTTTCGCACGCAGCGAAGGCCAGTGATAGCATGCCTGCTGTTATCCCAAACAGCCAATTTCTAACTTGTCTTTTCATGTTTTTTGTTTATTTGTTTAGTCGTTGATTTGCTTATTTATTTAGTTGTCCCTGCACACATCAATTGAAAAATCCCGAGTACCCGACGCCTAACGAAATCATCGGTTCGTCGTTGTAGCCGGCGGCCAGCTTGCGCAGCAGGTATTCGGCTTTTATCACCAGTCCTTTCATCGGAAAGTAGTTGATGCCTGCGCTGACGATGGTTCGTTCGCACCATGCTTTGTCTGCAATTCCTTCGGCGGTACGGTACATGGAATCGTAATAGCCGTAATGTCCGTAGACGTACAGCCGGTTATCCTCATGGCGGCGGCTGCCGAAGAACGACAGCACATCATAGCCGGCTTCCACGTAGTAACTCAATGCATCGGACGCCACATCGGTACGCGGCGACGGGCTGGCCGACGGGAAACGTTTGTTGACCGCCGAAATATCTTTAGAGCCGCCCAGATTACCGTACACCACATTCGCGCGCGCCAGCACATGATGATCGTCGTATACGGCATCGAGCGAGCCGATTGTAACAATCCCCTTGACATTATAGCGCTCGTAGCGTTTTGACTTAAGCGAATTGTCGACGCTGTAGCCGTAGTACCCGCTTACTCCGAGGCGCAGTCCCTTGACGGAATAATTGTCAATGCGAATTGCGCCGGCATATTGGTTCGCAATTTTAAACTCATAGGGCGAGGTTGCGCCGCCCGCGATCCAGTCGGCATCGCTAAAGCGTTCGGCATCGAGGCCGGCGACAAACAACGCTTCATAGCGCCATGCCCCGGCACGCCCCCAGAAACTGAGGCCTGTTTCATGCCACGTGCAGGGCAGAATGGCCGATTCCTCTTCGGGACGCAACACCGAAAAGAATTCGGTCGGCATGTGATGCTGGTTCGTCAACCCGACCGGCACGATAATATGCCCCATGCGCAGGTTAGCATACGACGCAAATGATTTCTCAATCCAAAATTGCTCGATAGCTACTTCACCGCCTTTTTCGATTTCGGTTTCGTATTCTTCGGCTTCCGTACGTTCGATTTCGTAGGTTGTGCCGGCGCCGCCGTGTTCAAATTCGATCTCGCTGCCCAGCTTCCACCCGCGCCCGAAATCGTATCCGATATACACGATGACATGCGGCAAATCCATCCGCCCGTGCGATTCGTTTTTATAACGTTCGGGATACGAATACCGGGAAGGACTGTCGCTATAAAACATCCGTTGCATCACCGCCTCGCCGTAGCCGCCGACTTGTAGCCGCCGCGCCTTAGACCAGACGCTGCTGCTATCGGACGCGCCGAACGTTTGCGTGCGCATAACGCCGGCATTCTGCGCCGCCGCAGGCTGCGACAAGCATACGCCAAAAATGAAAAGAAAAAGAAAAATCCGTTGTATCATACTATTTGTGCTATTCAATACTGTTCATTATTTCGGAGCACAAAGGTATATCGCATTCCACATTGCCACAATCCCTATTAATAGGGAAATTGAAAGAAAAGAGTAATAAGATTAGGGGAGTAAACAGGGCTGACGCATCTAATACACATGTGATGATGTAATGATGAGGTGATTCATTGCTCCGTCATGGCGAGGAGCCCCCACGCTACGCTCGGGGCAGGCTCCGCGACGAAACAATCC
>JAIRKX010000038.1 GCA_031259805.1 Prevotellaceae bacterium
ACGCTGGTACGCCACACTTGCGGTAATTTAAAATCCTTGTCGATAACCGCCAATCTGCCGGAAGCCTTGTTCTTCTGCGGGAAAATATCGGCTAATGCCGGATTTTGCAACAACGTGCTTACGTTGGCGGCAAAAGGAATACGGGCTAATGCTGCCGCACCCCCGTTTTGGTTAATTACTAATTGATATTGCAACATCCCACTGTTGGTGGGCTGGTTGGTAAACCATACGAAAGGAATCCGGCCGGTGAAAATACCGGTACCGCCACGAAGCGTAAGTTTACGGTCGCCAAAGACATTCCAGTTGAAGCCCAATCGCGGCGACCAAAGCAGTTTAGCCGTTGGCCATTTACCCAAATCAACCGTTTCACCATCCCGGAATACCAATCCATGGGTTAGCGGATTATCTACCGCGCCATCCAAATAAACCGGCAAATCGACACGCAGGCCGAGTGTGAATTTTAAATTATCCAGCACACTCCATTCGTCCTGCACATACGCGGAAAACTGCCCGAACGAAAGTTCTGCTACAGGGTCAGTATAACCATTGATAGGATAGGTATAAGCAAAATTCAACGGATGATAGTCGCTGTTATACAGTCGCCCAACACCATCGCCATTGATGTATCTTTCAAAGGAAGCAAAGTCTTTGAACCGGTAGTAGCCAGACCCTTGGCGCAAATAACTGTTGGCAAAATATTGGTTTTCGTACGACAAACCGGCGGTTAATAAATGTTTGTCAAGCGAAACAGTCAAGTTATCGGTGATGATAAGCGTGTTGTTCCGCACCCTGTTGCCGTAGGAGAACAACTCATATCCCGCCGACATATAAGGGTTGGTATCGCCTTCTCCGCCGCGCATAATATCAATCATCGGGAATAGGTCGCTGTCACTCGTGCGGGGCTGGTCGTAGTATGTAAACGCCGCTAAAAAATGATTTGACAAATTGTTGGTAAAGCGGCTGTATAGTTCTGCGGTAGCAGAATGTAACAGCCCGTCTGAATAGTACTGGCTGTTTTCAAACGACATCCCGCCCGTTTTATCATGGCGAGAGGTGCTTACTGCCGGATTGGCATCTCCACTGCTGCTCGGTCGCGAAACCGACGATGATTTTGAGAAATTATACCGTAGCGTTAATTTATGGTCGTTGCTGATGTTCCAGTCAAGGCGGGCGAGGATTTTATTATTATAAGTATTGTCGCCACCCCAGTTTTCATACCGTCCGGTTTTGTAGCCGAATTTCCGGTCTAATAAGTCGGAGAATTCTTGCAAATCGCTTCCTTTTACGGAATTGCTCACATTGGGGTCATCGGTCGCCGTGCCTGTAGTAGAAGCCAATAAGGTATTTCCCGGTGTCAAATTATTATCCAGCTCGCCGTTCAGGAAGAAGAATAATTTGTTTTTAATAAGCGGCCCGCCGACACTAAAACCATATACCTGTTTTGATGTTTCAGTAATATTGGTCAATTTCTTATCCCGGATTTTCCAGCCACTGAGCCCTTCATCCCGGTAATATCCGTATACCGTTCCTTTCACTACATTCGTTCCGCTTTTGGTAACGGCGTTCACACCGGCACTTGTAAAATTAGATTGACGCACGTCAAAAGGCGCAATCACCACTTGCAGTTCTTCGATAGCATCCATGGAAATAGGTTCGCCCGATACACCCGGCATACTGGTGGACGATAGTCCGAAGTTATTATTGAAATTCGCACCATCAATCGTCACGTTCGTCATGTACGCCTCCCGTCCGCCGAATGAACTGCCGCCACTTGAATACGGAGAAAGCTTGGTCACATCAATCAAGCTACGGCTAATGTTCGGCATTCGGTTCAGTTCTTGGTTACTAATATTTGTCGCGGCTCCCGTACGTTCTTTATTAAACGAAGATCTCCGGTCACCTACGACAACTATATCCGACAACTGTAGGGATTCTTCGGTAAGCGTTGCATCTATCTTCACAGCATCCCCCAATGAAACAGTAATGTTATCATATTTTTTAGTACTAAATCCGATGAATGAAACTGCGATACTATATTCCTGTCCCACGCGAACACCTTGTATGAAGTAGTTCCCATTGGCTTGCGTCATAGCATAATAATTAGTTCCCGACGGAACGTGCGTCACTTTCACCGTAGCCCCCGCCAGCGGTTCTCCATGGTTATCTTTCACCACCCCGGTAATGCTACCGGTAGTCACTTGAGCATAGGATACACATGCAAAAAGCAAGCCCAATAGCGTGCTTGCCAAACGTACATAAATTTTTAATTTCATAGTTATATTTTTTTAAGTTTTCAAAATCAGAGAAACAAATTTAATCATTTTTCGATAGCATTATATTACAAACTGATTAAATATTCCACAAAGTTTTCCACATTTGTTAATTCGTTAAACACTAAATAATTTTCCTAATTTATCAGCACGGTTATTTCGCTGCTCCAGGGGCCGTGCTGGAGGCGCGGGTTAATCCACGCGGCCATGAGCGCGAGGCGCTTGCCGCTATCCTCGTCGCTAAAGGCGAGGTTGGCGTGCAGGCGCGTGGAGTATTCGGAGTGCCATTCCTCGCTCCCCTCCTTGCGATAGCGCACCACGAAGCCATGATAGGCCTTCCGGGTGCGCGACGCGGTGGCATGGCCGTGTTGCGGACGCCGCACGGATACCCGCACCCCGTAGCCCGGTATCGCCGTAACTTGCATTTGAGGCTCTTCAGCGGGCGGCGGCAGCGGCTGGCGGTTGTGGCGCTGGCGCGACGGAAGCGCCAGGGCGGCGAGACCGCTTTCGTCGATGGCCTCGTTACTCCTGAGCGTGGGTATGAATGCGCTCAGGAACGACCGCAGGGCGGCAATGCCGTCCTTTTTGAACGTCACCGATATGTGGTTGCGGGTTTCGGGCGAGAGGTTGTTCCGGTAGGCCTCCTCTGCAGTACGCATCAGCTCGTTTAGCTTCTGCACCGACGCCGGGTTCAGGCCCCATTCTTCCTGGCGTTCCGTGCAGCGGGCGGTGAGGTTTAGCGCCCAGAAGATAAATTCCTCGTCTTTGGTTGGTTGTGTTCTTCCCATAATGGTTGTAATTTAATAAAAAGTCGTATTTCGTAGCGGCAAAGTTATGTATTTTTTTTGAATTGACACGTGTTAATGGAATAAAAACGCATGCTTTCGATATAAAAATACGTGTTAATGAAATAAAAACACATGCTTTGAATATAAAAACACGTGTTAATAAAATAGAAATATATGCTTTTGATGTAGAAACGCGCGTTAATGAAATAAAGACACGTGCTTTCGACATAAATACACGTGTTAATGAAATAAAAACACGTGTATTTGATATGAAAACGGGCGGGTGTCCAAGAAAAAGGGGCGGATTACTTAGAAGATAAACCGGCATCCCAACTGCATCGACCACGTACTCGTATAATCCAGCACATCCTTGTATGTTTCTGTGTAATAACTTTCCACAGAAGTGGCAGGAAGCGTAAACTGTGGCCTGTTGTTGGCATCAGTTCCGGCGTATTGCAGCAACGGAATATTGTCATCCGACCCGGTAATTTGCGCCCTGCGCACGCCCCATGCGGAATTAATCAGGTTGCCCAAATTCAGCACATCCAGCGTAAGCTGGATTTTTGACTTGCGCTCCTTAATTATTACAAAATCCTGCACTATTTTGAGATTAAGTTGATGTACCCAGGGCATCACTGCACCGAAACGTTGCGCGTATTCCCCGCGGTGGCTGTTCAGGTAGTCATCCTGTTCTAAAAACTTAAAGAAAGCCGCTTTCTGCATGTCGGCGGTCATATCACCTTTATCCACAAAGATAATGTCGTTTTCATCTTTGGGAATATACACCAGGTCGGAAGAATGGCCGTCGCCGTTCATGTCATTACTGTAAATGTAGTTGAGGCGGCCTTGCGGGGCGCCTTCATAAAACAGCGAAACAGTAGTCGACAAAAGCGATTTGGCATAATCAAGCTTATACGACAGCGAAGCAATGACCCGGTGGGGGATAGAAAAGTTCGAATAACTTAACCCGGGATAGTTCAAGCTCCCTACCGACACGTTGGATTGCCATGCCGAGGAGGCCTGGTCGCCGGGATTACTCGTTACATCCCTGGCTTCGGAACGGGTATAAGCAATAGCGCCCGCGAAACCATGACTGAAGTCTTTTGCCAACCGGGCGGTAATGGAGTACTGGTATCCTTCGCTGGTATTGCCCAGCACCATGGCGTTAGAGACAGCGCCGTTAATCTTGTTGGAAGTTCCTTTTTTGTAGTAAGGCCTGTTGTCCGAGCCGGAAAACCTGTCATTGGGCGTTGCTTCGTTCACGTTCTTTTGAAGAATGGCGTTGATGTCTTTGCTGTAAAGCCCTTCCAGGGTAAACGTCATATCCCATGGTAATTTTACATCAGCCGCCAGGTTGGTGCGCCATACCTGCGGCATCTTGAAATCTTTGCTTATTTCCACCGGCGTACTGGGGGCGGAAGTGGGCGTAAATTGCGCAGAATATGTTCGACTGTGTGCATAGATATCGGGGTTGAAGCGTATGTCTTTGAGTACATCATCTGCGCCGCTAAACGTTCGTTGGAATTGCAGCGTGCCCGCATTGACCGTCTGGTTGGTGAACCGCACGAAAGGAATCCGGCCGGTGAAAATACCCGTGCCGCCGCGTACTTTATACGTCCCGTCGTTCCGCACATCCCAGTTGAAGGACACGCGCGGCGACACCAGCAGTTGCCGTTTGGGCCACGTGCCGACATCTATCGTGTAGTCCTCTGCAAAAGTCAATGCAGCAATGGCCGGGTTCGGTTGCGGGTTGTTCAGGTAGAGTGGCAGCTCAAAGCGAATACCGCCGGTGAGTGTCACATTCGACAGCAGTTGCCACTCATCCTGCAGGTAAACCGCGGCCGTGCCGAACGACAGCTCCGCATAGGGGCTGTTATTATCATTTAATCCCACCGTTTGGGAGAAGATAACCGGCGGCGCTGTGTTGCTGATAAAATCGTCAATCGAATTATAGCGGTAATAGCCCGTGCCGCTGGACATGTAAGCATTACCGAAATACATCTGCTCGTACGACAGTCCGGCGATTATGGTGTGGCCGCCCCAACAGGCCGTAACGTTATCAATAATACTGAACGTATTACTTTTAAGGTCGGTATTGAACGAAAACGCCTCATAGCCGAAAGAAGTATATATTTGCCCGTCTTCCATAATATCTACAAAGGGAAACACCTTGCTGGGCGACGTGCGCCTGTCGCGGATAGCGGTATAAGTAGCCAGGAACTTGTTGGCAAAAGCCGCCCCGAAAGCACTGTTCAACTCCCCCGTAACCGAGCGCACCGTATTCTCAAAACCATAGCCGGTATGGGTAAAGGCCACGGCATATTCGCCGATACGGCTTTGCGCGAGCCGTTCTGATGCTGCACTCGTAGCGGTTGTTAACTCATCGTTAGTCGATACTACCTGGTTATACCGCACAGTCAGCTTATGGCTGTCGTTAATATTCCAGTCTGCCCGCGCCAGGATTTTATAGTTCTCGCTGGTAAACGGCTTCCAGTTCCAGTCGCCCGGGTCGTAGCGATACTTGTCCAGCAGATATTGTTTCAGTTCGGCTAATCGCGAAACCTGGGCGCGGGAAATATAATCGGTTCCATTAGAAACGCCGTCCGCACTTGCTTTCCATGAGGTGCCCGGCTCGTCCGTTTTCTCATATTCGCCGTTTACAAAGAGGAACAGTTTGTTCTTCACAACCGGTCCGCCCAAACTGATGCCATGTGTTTGTTTCGACGTTTCATCCCATGTATATTTAGTGCCGGCGACGGTTTGTCCCGCGAACGACGCCGGGCGCAAGTAGGAATAAGCCGTCCCCTTGAAGACGTTATCACCGCTTTTGGTGACGGCGTTGATGCTCGCGCCGGTAAAGTTGGATTGACGGATATCGAACGGGGCTATACTGACCGAAATCTGGTCAATGGCGTCGAGTGAAATCGGTTGCGCGTCGCCGGCGGGGAGGTTGCGTGTTTGTCCGTTTATCCCGTAACTGTTATTGAATGATGCGCCGTCTACCGTAATATAATTGTAGCGTCCGTCGCGGCCGGCGAAGGAGTAGCCGCCATTGGACTGGGGCGTTAATTTCGTAAAATCGTTAATACTTCTGTCGATAGACGGAAGCGTTTGGATTTGTCGGTTTGTCACATTGGTCGTCGCGCCGGTCTTTGAAATAAAGCTGCCTGTGACAATCACTTCGGATAACATAACGTTGTCTTCCACCATTGTGGCATCCAAACGTGTCGGCGCACCCAACACAACAGCAACCTCTTCAGTAGCTTGTGGGGCAAAGCCGATAAACGAAAAATCCACTTTAAAACCCTGTCCCACGCGAATATCCTGTACTGCATAGTTCCCGTTTGCCTGCGTCATGGCATAATAAATGGTTCCCGACGGCACGTGCGTTACCTTTACGGTAGCCCCCGCCAGCGCCTCTCCCTTTGCGTCTTTCACCGTTCCATTAATGCTCCCGGTGGTCATCTGAGCATAAGTAGCGCCTGTAAAGAGCAAACCCAGCATCATGCTTGTCGAACGCACAAAAATTCTAAATCTCACAGTATTTTTTTAAATTTCTTTGCAAAGGGAACTATTTTATATCAATTTTGCATTACAAATTGATTAAATCTTTCAAAAAGTTTTGCACATGTCAAAAGAAAGTTTTACTTTCGTAATGTATTATGAAATTTGACCACCACTTGGTTATTCCCGTCGAATTTAGTAGGGCAATCTATACTTAACCCATAATTTCGTGAAATGAAACAGGCGACAACCGTACAGGAACAAATAGAAAAGCTGAAAGAAAGAGGTTTAATATTGGACATCGGTGAAGCGAAAGCGACAGAAATTCTAAATGACATTGGCTATTTTCGCTTGGGTTTCTATTGTTTCCCATTTGAAAAGAATTACCCAAATAAGGGGTACCGCACGCATGAATATAAAGAGGGCAGTAAATTCTCAGACGTGGTAAATTTATATTACCTTGATGTTGACTTACGAAATGTATTATCTCGTTATATTAACCGAATAGAGATTAATTTCAGAACGACCATTATCTATCGGGCATCCAACCAATACAAAAAGTGTAATACTTGGTTCATAAACCCTGCCGTAATGGAGAAAAAGTTTATAGACGACTTTGACAGCAAACTTTATACCGATGTATTTCGCCGTAATCCAATAATCAAAAATCATCATTCTAAATATCTTAACGATAAATATGCTCCGGCTTGGAAGACCTTAGAATTTTTCACATTCGGCACAATGGTGAATATTTACAAAAACCTAAAAAATAGAGACTTAAAAAGAGAAATCGCGGCTTGTTATAACATTCGCAATGAAAAAATTTTTACCAACTATTTCAATGCCATCGTAGAAATTCGCAATATTTGTGCACATGGAAAGACCTTATTCGATCATACTCTGATACGACAATTAAAAAATGGGCCGGCAGTGTCGATTACAGCAAACAATGCTTATAAACCCTATTCGGCTATTCAAGTTATTGTATATGTACTTAAAAGCATTTCCAACAACAGAGCAAATAATATGCAAGAAGAGATAAATTTAATTTTTTACAGGCATCGGAAGAACAAAGCAATATGCAACATTATAAATGATTGCACAGGATATGAAAATATTTTTTGAGAAAAATTGCATAATTCAAAAAAAATATATACTTTTGCAACATCAAAAGTGCCGAGGCAAACAAGCATTGCCCTCAACACTCTAAAAGTAAAAGAAACTCGAATTCCGAAAGAAACTTCGAGTTTCGTTTTTTTATTTGCACATATCAAAAACATGTTGTACTTTTGCACCATTATTAACCGTTGTGGAAAGATTTGCTTGCTTGCAACCACAATTAAAAAATGCTAAAATGAAAAATTACCTCTTTACCTCAGAGTCGGTATCGGAAGGTCATCCCGACAAAGTAGCCGACCAAATTTCAGACGCCATCCTTGATGAATTTTTACGCCAGGACCCCGAGTCGAAAGTGGCGTGCGAAACGTTCGTAACCACCGGACTCACGGTCGTGGGCGGCGAAGTGCGCACACAGGGCTACGTGGACGTGCAGGAAGTGGCGCGGCGCGTCATTAACCGCATCGGCTACAACAAAGCCGAATATAAATTCGACGGCGACTCCTGCGGCGTACTGTCGGCCATCCACGAACAGTCGCCCGACATCAACCAGGGCGTGGTGCGCAAGAAAGCCGAAGAACAGGGCGCCGGCGACCAGGGCATGATGTTCGGCTATGCCTCGAACGAAACGGATGAATACATGCCGCTGCCCTTAACGCTGTCGCACATTGCGCTGCATGAATTGTCGGTGATTCGCCGCGAGGGCAAGACGATGAAATACCTGCGTCCCGACTCCAAATCGCAATTCACCGTGGAATATAACGACAAAAACCAACCGGTGCGCGTACACACCATCGTTATATCCACCCAGCACGACGACTTCGACACCGAAGCAAAAATGCAGGCGAAAATCCGCAAAGACGTGCAGGATATCCTGAGTCCACGCCTCATTAAACGGCTGCCCAAACGGTTGCACAAGCTATTCGACGGAAAATATATCCTTCACGTAAATCCTACGGGTAAGTTTGTCATTGGCGGCCCGCATGGCGATACCGGCCTCACCGGACGCAAAATTATTGTGGACA
>JAIRKX010000113.1 GCA_031259805.1 Prevotellaceae bacterium
TCAACTTTCAACTTTCAACTAATAATTGTTAATTCATTGTTCCCCGTGGGGGCTCCTCGCCATGACGGAGCAATGAATCACCTCATCATCACATCATCACATATGTATTAAATGCGTCAGCCCTGGGCTCAATATTCAATCGTCAATGAAAATATAAAAAAAAGTTGTACATTTGCATCCTTGTTTATCAAAGATGACATTGTTTAATCCAAATGACATAGGACAACCCAACGGGCATTATTTTGCTCTTCCGTATTCGCTCGACGAAGCGATGTTGGCGCTGATTTCCGTACCGTGGGACGTAACCACCTCATTCCGCCCGGGAACGGCCGGCGCTCCGCAATCCATTATCGGCGCATCGGCGCAGGTTGATTTATTTGATGAAGATGTAGCCGAAGCATGGACAATAAAAATCGGCACAGCCCCCTTCAGCGCCCGATTAGAAGAAGAAAACAGAAAATACAGGGCTATCGCCGAAAAAATTATAGCCGCCTTAGCGCAAGGCATCGTATCGGATAAATTAACGGATAAGACAGCGAAAATCAACACCGCTTGCGAAGCCATGAATCAATATGTATACCGGGAAGCGCGAAACCAGTTAGCGGCGCAACGTATCCCAGCGATAGTAGGCGGCGAACACAGCGTGCCGTTCGGACTGTTACGTGCATTGAGCGAACAATACGAAGCCTTCGGCATCCTGCACATCGACGCCCATGCCGACCTCCGCAAGGCCTACGAAGGATTTACCTACTCGCACGCCTCCATTATGTACAACGCCCTCCAACTCCCCGCCCTGCAACGCCTGACGCAAGTAGCCGTGCGCGATTATTGCCACGACGAATCCCTGCTGATGCAAAACGACAAGCGGATTATTACATTCCTCGACAGCCACTGGCAGGAAGAGGCATTCCACGGTAAAACATGGGCTGCGCATACGGACGAAATCGTACAATCGTTACCACACCACGTATACATCAGTTTTGACATCGACGGACTGACGCCGGACTGCTGCCCGAACACAGGTACGCCGGTGCCGGGAGGCTTGAGCTACCCGCAAGCAGTATATCTGCTGAAGCAGGTAGCGCAGTCGGGACGACGGATTATCGGATTCGACTTATGCGAAACGTCGGCCAACGCCAATGACGCCAATCTCGCCGCCCGTTTACTGTACAAACTTTGTTGCTATACCTATCTTGCCAACCGCAATCACACAAAAGAAAACAACAATAATTAAAATATAAACTATCAAAAATGAAAAAAATGAAAACAGTAAAAATGCTCTTGTTTGCCTCGGTGTTATTTGCTATAACAGCCGAGAGTTGTGCACAAAAAAACAATTTTAAACTAACCAAAGCTGAAGTCGATTCGCTCAGTTATGCTATTGGGGTTGATTTCGGAGGCAGTTTAAAAAGTTCAAAATTAACATTTATCTATGTGGATACGCTGGCGGATGCGTTGTTTAGCGTGGTAAAAAACGACTCGCTACGCTTTAGCAATGAACAGGCGCTTAGTTGCATCCGGAATTTCTTTATGGGACTCCAGCAGTATGAAGAACAGTCGGCAGATAGCATTATCGGCACACTAACGCCTGCTCAGATCGACTCGTTGAGTTATGCCCTTGGCATCAACTTGGGCGAAAATTTTAAAGAAGGCACACCATTAGCGATCATTAACCTGAATACGCTACTGCAAGCCATAAAAGATGTTTTGACCGACGGCGAGCTACGTTTTGACCCCTCGACATCGCGCGCCATCATTCAACGCCTGATAAGAAAACAGCAGGAATTAGAAACAGCTAAAATAGCAGCCAAAAACAAAGAGACCGAAGACGCATTCCTGAAAAAGAATAAAAAAGCCGACAGCGTAGTAACCTTAGCAAGCGGGTTGCAATACAAGATTCTGGCCGAAGGAACGGGAATCAAACCGGCGGCGACGGATACGGTAGAAGTACACTATAAAGGCACATTATTAGACGGCCGCGAATTTGACTCGTCGTATCAACGCAACCAACCGGCCAAATTCCCATTAGACCGGGTGATTAAAGGATGGACAGAAGGCTTCCAGCAATTCGGCGAAGGTACCAAAGCCATCCTCTATATTCCCAGCGAACTGGCTTACGGTGCACAAGCGCCCTATGGTTCTATCATCGAACCGGGAGCGACCTTGATATTTGAGGTAGAATTACTGAACGTTTTCCCCGGCCCGCAGCCTATGGAAGAAAATACGGAAGAACAAAATACGGAAACCGAAAAATAATACGACTATGGCACTCGAAATAAGCGGTAAATTAGTTAAGAAGCTGGAAGTCCAAAGCGGCTCAAACGAACGTGGTACGTGGAGCAAGCAGGAGATTATTATTGAAATCCCCGGCCAATATACCCGTCAGGTATGTTTATTATTGTGGGGCGAACAGATTGGCGAGGCAGTCCGTTACAATATCGGCGATATATTGAAAGTCAATTTTGATCTACAATCGCGAGAATTTAACGGCAAATGGTACACCAATGTCCGCCCGTGGCGAATAGAAGTAGAAGCGGTCAGCGTGGCGGCCTATCCGCCTGCTTCGGTTCCGGCTACGGAAACACCTGTAACCGATACGTCCACCACAGCTCCTGCCGACGATCCTTTTAATAATAACGCACAATCGCAGGATGACTTACCCTTTTAACGGGCAAAGCACAAAATGAACACATAAAAAATCCGGCTGCCGCATAGCCGGATTTTTTATGCTAAAATACCCAATGAAGAATTAGGAGCTCCCATCCGGGGATACACCTACACCCCTGTACAACCTATGTATGGTTGGGTTGTACAGGGTAGCCGGTTTTTCTGTTGACATATATGTCCTAACAGGCAATTCGTGATTTGTAGTTCTTAAAATCTTAAGGCCTTAAAGTCTTATCGCGCATCCCAACCAGATGTCCTAAAGTCTGAATCTCTTAATGTTTTAAGGTACTATTCCTCATTCTCTCTCTTGTTCTATCAGTCCTTTCACCTCCGTCTCCACCACCTCCATGAAGAACGCCGCAAAATCCGCCTCCAGTCGCACATAGTGTATTTGCAGAAAAGCAATAGCCAGCGCTGTATCTATCGGGATATTTTTATAGTGTACCATAATGTCCAGCGACCCTTGCAGTCCCGCGAGCGTCGCATAACGGCATAGGCGGTTACTCAAAATAAAATGCCACATAATCCCCTTGACGGCCGGTGGCAGGATACGTCGATGTTGCCACAGCGTCCAATAGAACCGGCGAGCGAATACCGGCAGCCTGACCGGCGAATAATCGTCGAAATGCACCGCCAGCAGATGATCGAAATACATATCAAGGATGATGCCGGCGTAGCGTCCGAACGGCTCACGCAGCAATACTTTCGTCTGTTGCACCACCGGATGCGTATCGGTAAACCGGTCTATTGCCCGATGATGCCGGATTCCCTCCTGCACATCGGGCGGATAACCTGCCATCTGCTGTCCCTTCACAAAATCCCCAATAAAATTACCTACCTGCCCCGGCGGCGACGACGAAAGGAAAATATGCGCAAGATAGTTCATTAGCAGTTGAAGGAGTTAGAGTAGTTCATCTCAATCGTCCCAATCATCCCGGTCGGCTCAATTGTCCCGTTAGTTCCTATTCCTTCAATGGACACACTGTCGTACAACTGTCGCACCTGCTCCCTGAATCTTTACTGCCCTGCATGTTCTTTGCGCGATTCAGTTCATCCTCTTGCACGCAGGTGATGCCGCGCTTACGCATATTCTTATTATCACGAATATGTGTATTGGGGAATGTCCCATTTTTGCGCAGCAGCAGCTTGATAGCTAATCCTGCGACGCAAAGTGCAAGAACGAGGATAGAGACGAGAATAACTCCGCCAAGTCCCGAAAGGAACAGGATGCTGTATATAGTTACAGGATGGTGCATCATATTGTGATGTCCGTAGGTTAATCGGTGGATACTAGCGGCGTGGCGGGTTTGGTAAGAAAACGGTGGATAGCGGCGGCGGCATTGCGTCCCGCGCCCATAGCGAGGATGACGGTAGCAGCGCCGGTAACAATATCGCCGCCGGCAAATACCCCTTTACGAGATGTCGCCCCATGCTCGTCGGCCACGATACACTGCCGCCGGTCGATGGCCAGCCCCTTCGTCGTACTTGCGATAAGCGGATTAGGCGAAGTGCCCAGCGACATAATCACCACATCGGTCGCCATCTCAAATTCGGAGCCGGAAATGACTACAGGGCTGCGACGACCGCTTTCATCAGGAGCGCCCAGTTCCATACGGACACATCGCAGACCGCGCACCCAGCCCCGTTCGTCGCCCAATACCGTCACCGGATTACACAGCATGCGGAACATCACGCCTTCTTCTTTGGCATGATGTACCTCCTCGACCCGCGCCGGCAGTTCTTTTTCCGTCCGGCGGTAGACGACAGTTACTTCCGCGCCCAGACGCAAGGCGGAACGAGCGGCATCCATCGCCACATTACCGCCGCCGACTACCGCCACACGTCGACCGGTATATATAGGTGTATCGGATGTGGCCTCGTAAGCGCGCATCAGGTTATTGCGGGTCAGAAATTCGTTGGCCGATACGACGCCGTTCAGATTCTCGCCCGGGATGTTCATAAATTTAGGCAGTCCTGCGCCGGAGGCAATAAAGACGGCATCAAATGCTTCCTCATCCAGCAATGCATCGACTGTCAGCGTACGACCGATGATGACATTGGTTTCAATACGTACGCCTAACTGCTTCAAATTATCAATTTCATATTTCACGACCGTTCTCTTCGGCAGACGGAACTCCGGGATACCGTATTCCAGTACGCCGCCGGCCTTGTGTAAGGCTTCGAAAATCGTAACCTCGTAACCGTTTTTAGCCAAATCGTGCGCGCACGACAGCCCCGCCGGGCCACTACCGACAATCGCCACACGTCGCCCGTTAGCCGGCTCTTTCGTGAGAAAAACGGCCCCATGCTCGCGGTTATAGTCGGCGACAAAACGCTCCAGTTTCCCGATATTCACCGGTTGCCCTTTGATACCGAGAATACAGTGGCCCTCGCACTGTGTTTCCTGTGGGCACACACGTCCGCAAACCGCAGGCAGGCAACTGTCGCGGGCAATAATACCGGCAGCTTCCGCAAAATGCCCTTGCGCCGTTTCGGCAATAAACGCCGGAATCCGGATATTCACCGGACAGGCCGGCACGCACTTCGGATTACGGCATTGCAGGCAGCGCGTAGCTTCCAGCATAGCCTCCTCGTCGGTATATCCTAAACAAACTTCCTTGAAATTCGCCCGCCGCATTTGCGGATCTTGCTCGCGGGCTTCGATACGTGGGTTTTTATTTGCCATTGATTTCTATTTCTCGGTACATAGTTTGGCGTCTCATAGCTTCATCGAAATCGACCAGCGCCCCGTCGAACTCCGGGCCATCGACACAGGTAAATTGTGTTTTCCCGCCGACAGTCACACGACACGCGCCGCACATGCCCGTACCGTCAACCATCAGCGTATTCATGCTCACCACCGACGGGATTTGGTACTGCTGCGCCAATTGCGCAACAAACTTCATCATAATCATCGGCCCGATAGCGACCACCGTGTCATAGCTTTGCCGATTTTCCTCCACCAGTCGCCGGATGACATCGGTTACCAGTCCTTTCTGCCCGACGCTGCCGTCGTCGGTCGCGATATACAGAGCGCGGCATACGGCCTTCATCTCCTCCTGAAAGATCAACAGCGACGCGCTTTTTGCCCCAACAACGACATCGACGGTTGCACCGCGCGTGTGCAGCCATTTCACCTGCGGATATATCGGCGCTGTACCCAGTCCGCCGCCGACAAACAGCCAGTGCCCGGACATTAATTCGGACGGCGTTTTATGCACAAACTCCGACGGACGTCCCAGTGGCCCGGCAATATCCGTCAACCGTTCGCCCTCCGCCTTGAGGCAAATCAACCGGCTCGACACGCCAACCACCTGCGTAACCAGCGTCACAATGCCACGCACGGCGTCATAATCCGATATAGTCAGCGGAATACGTTCCCCGTGCTCGCTTGCGCGGACAATGACAAACTGCCCCGGCAGGGCTGCCTTTGCAATGCGCGGAGCATACACTTTCATCAAATAAATATTCTCCGCCAACGTGCGTTTCTCGACAATAAGCCCTCCTGAACTCTTGCCGTCCGCTGCCTGTGCGCACATACCTCCTGATATTTCCTGTGTAGACATAAATCAGTAATAAATTGCTGTTTTCATTACAAACTTACAGAAAATTTTTGAATGATGCACGTTGTTGTGATATTTCCTGCACGCCGGCGACCCTTTTTCAACGATTTTTCACTGCAAAAATACAGGGCTGACGCATCTAATACATATGTGATGATGTAATGATGAGGTGATTCATTCCTCCGCTCCGCTCGGAATGACGGGGTGAAATGCGCTACGCGCGGTGAAGAGGGTGAAAAGGGTGAAAAGGGTGAAAAGGTGAAATGCGCTACGCGCGGTGAAGAGGTGAAAAGGGTGAAATTTGTTCACCCTTTCAATTGTCCCCCGCTGGCAGCCCTGTCCACCCCCGCCAGCGGGGGAGAGCTACGCAGGCCTCGCCTGTCAGGTTCCTCCGCACGGCTGTCCCCCGCTGGCGGGGGTGCCGACAGGCGGGGGTGGACTTCTCAACTTTCAACTAATAATTGTTAATTCATTGTTCCCCGTGGGGACTCCTCGCCATGACGGAGCAATGAATCACCTCATCATCACATCATCACATATGTATTAGATGCGTCAGCCCTGCAGAAAGTAGTCGAGGAGTTGCGACATGGGGGATTAAGTTTATCGGCGATTAGTCGGAAGTATGGAATCAAAGGAGGTGTAGTGTGAAGGCTTTGTGTAAATATTTTAAGAGTCGCCGGCAGGCAGTTACCCTGAGTACCGATTTTCAGCCCGACCGAAACTAAGGTTTCGGCCCGACTGAATGAACATCATCATCGGGCGGCATAGAAAACAAGAGAGATACGATGAATAACAACAAACAAAAATGATTATTAACCTGTCCACTTTTTCAGGACGTGACACCCTATACTACTTTTGTTTTATAATCGGCGTCTCCTTTGCCGCGAGCGATATTTTGCAGTTTACTCCGAATGATTTTCCGGCGAATGGGCGCTAAATGTTCGGTAAAAAGAATGCCTTTGATATGGTCATACTCGTGTTGAGCAATGCGGGCGGGAGTGCCGTCCAACCATTCGTCATGCGCTTGAAAATGTTCGTCGAAATAGCGTACGCGCACACGCTTAGGGCGCACCACATCTTCATGGATGCCCGGAATGCTCAAGCAGCCTTCGTTAAACGTCGACTTTTCCTTGCTGAAATCAACTAATTCCGGGTTAATCAACACCCGTTTAAACCCATCAGCGAGCGGGTCGTCGTCTTTAAACACCGAGGCGTCAATGACAATTAACCGAATGGCATGCCCTACTTGCGGGGCGGCTAATCCGACCCCATTCGCATTATAAAGCGTGTCCCACATGTCGGAAATCAATTGCGACAGGGCGGGATAATCTTCTACGACAAGCGTCGCCTCTTTTTTCAGCACACCGGAGCCGTATACATATACAGGAAGAACCATGCTATTCGTTATTTAATTAAATTATATTTTCGTGAATCCAAATACCCTTGCAGAATAAGCGCGGCGCTGACTTTATCGACGGTCGCTTTTTCCCGCCGCGCCATTTTCTTAACGCCTCCGTCGATCATCGCCCTCAATGCCATGCGAGATGTAAAGCGTTCGTCGACCAGCGTAACCGGAATGACAGGGAATTTTGCCTGTAATTGTTTTAGAAACGCATCTACGTACGGCGCCGTTTCGGTAGGCGTATTATTTAAATTTTTAGGATAGCCGACGACAAACCGCTCCACCGGCTCGTTGCCAGAGTATGTGATTAAATACTCTATCACCTCCTTGGCGGCCACCGTATCGAGCGTGGTAGCAAATAACTGCAACGGGTCAGTTACTGCGATACCCACTCGTTTCCTTCCGTAATCAATGCCAATAATACGATTCATGGCGCAAAGGTACAAATTTTTGCCATGATTTTTGGCAAATTCATAAAACTGTATTACCTTTGTGTCCGCAAAACAGCCAGTACATCGGGGCGTGGCGCAGTTGGCTAGCGCACTTGCATGGGGTGCAAGGGGTCGAATGTTCGAGTCATTTCGCCCCGACGAATGGGGTTCCTTAGAAATAAGGAATGAAAGGAGCGAATCAAAAAATGGTTGGCTCCTTTTGCTTTGCATAAAGATTGAAGCATGCCTGCGGAGGTGGACGCCTCATGCTTCGCGCTTCACGATTAACTCCACCATCCGCACAATTTCCTCCGTCCCGAATACCGATGAATTCATGCACAGGTCGTAGGAGGTAGCCATACCCCACGTTTTGTTAGTATAATAATTATAGTATCCGGCGCGTTTTTTATCGGACTGTTCGAGGAGTAGGCGGGCTTCTTTTTCGACGAGGCTATGCGTGCGCATGAGACGGGTAAGGCGATCGTGGAAGTCGGCGCAGACAAACACTTTCAAGCAGCGGGGGTGATCGCGGAGGATATAGTCGGCACAGCGTCCGACGAAGATACAGGACGTCTCGCCGGCCAGCTTACGGATAACGTCGCTTTGGATTTTAAACAGCGCTTCGTTGCACAGGTAATTGCCCGTATTTTCGGTCATATATCCGGAATGCAGGCCGAAAAGATGACCGCATACGCTGAAACGGCTTTTTTCGTCGGCTTTCTCGAAGAACGTCCGATTCAGTCCGCTTTCGCGCGATGCAAGATTAATCAGTTCCTTATCGTAGCACGGGATGCCAAGACATTGCGCCAGTTGTTCACCTACCTGTTTGCCCCCGCTGCCAAGTTGTCGGCCGATAGTAATTATGTAGTTCATAGTATTGGGTTATAGAAATGATTTTACGAGAAGATCTTCTACGACATACGTCGCCGCGCCTGCCAGATAGCCCAGTAAAGCCCATCCGCTGATGCGTTTCAAGTACCAGATGAAATTTATTTTCTCCAGCCCCATCGCAGCTACGCCTGCCGCCGAGCCGATAATCAATATCGACCCGCCCGTACCGGCGGCATACGCCAGAAATTCCCAGAAGAAATGATCGGTCGGGAACGTATACATCCCCTGCGCAGCAGCCACTAACGGCACATTATCGACAATGGCCGACACTACGCCAATGATCGTTACCACGACGCCCTGACTGCTCACCACACTATCCAACCATGCGGCCATCGACGACAGGATACCGGCATGTTGCAGCGCCCCGACGCATAGCAGAATCCCAAGGAAGAACAAAATCGTCGATATCTCGATCTGATGTAGCGCATGGGTTACCGACAGCCGCTGTTTGAGGCGTCCGCCGTGATGTTTCCGGTATAGGATGCCGGTATAAATCCACAGGATACCGACCCCCAGAATCATCCCCACATAGGGCGGCAGGTGGGTGATAGCTTTAAATACCGGCACGCACAGCAAAATCAGAATACCCAAGAAAAAGATCGACGTGCGCACCGACGGCGGCAATAGTATCCGCCGTTCGCCAACCGTTTGCGCAGGCGGATCGACCGTTCCTTTCATCAAGAACGAGAATGCAGCCAGTGGCACAAGCATCGACACGACGCTCGGCAAGAACAGTTTGCTGATAACCGCCCCGGTCGTTATCTGTTTACCGATCCACAACATCGTCGTCGTAACGTCGCCCATCGGCGTCCATGCGCCGCCGGCATTCGCCGAGATGATGACCATCGAGACGAATAGCAGCCGATCGTCGCGTCGCCCGACTAACTTCCCCAACAGGGAAACCATCACGATCGTCGTCGTCAGGTTATCGAGCACCGCCGAAAGAAAAAAGGTGATGCCGGCGACTACCCACAACAGTTTTCGCTTGTTGGTCGTGCGGATTTTATCAGTAATAAACAGGAATCCGTTGTGCGCGTCAATGACTTCGACAATCGTCATTGCGCCTAACAGGAAAAACAGTACGCTGGCGATACTGCTAAGTTCCTCGTTGATGTGCTCCAGCACCGGCTCCACCCCGTCGGCGGCCAGCAGGATATAGGCCGTCCAGCATAGCGCACCCATACACAACGCCGTTCCTGCCTTATTAATTTTCAGGAAATGCTCGAACACAATCGCGCTATACCCGATTAAGAAAAGAATAATGAGAATTGTTACCATGATGAATTTGGATAGTTAATTTTAAATAGTTGATTTTGGAAACGGCGTGCATCCTCCTCAATGCTCGTCCGGTTAGGGACGAAATAGGAATTTGTATGCAGGTATTTGCCATCATTGTTCATTGTTCATTGTTCACTGCCTGCTGCGCCTCTCCGCCGCCAGCAGCGCTCCGGCGAGCACGACCGACAGGGCGTCAGAGAATGTAAAGCTGCTCCACACTCCCGTGATACCCCATTGCGCCGGAAGAATAAGCAACAGCGGAATCAGGAACAGCACCTGCCGGGTCATTGACAGGATAATCGCCTTACCGGGCTTGCCGATGCTTTGGAAAAACGTCGAGCATATCATCTGAAACCCGACGAGCGGATACACGGCAAAGACCCATCGCAAGCCTACGGAGGCCATGTCAATCTGCTGCCTGTCGGTAGTAAACAGCGCCGCCATACCACCGGCAAACAATTCGACAACGGCAAACCCGATGATCATAATCGCCGTCGCGTACAGGATCGACCGTTTCAACACGCTCGACACCCGCCGGTGCAGCTGTGCACCGAAATTATATCCGGCAATCGGCTGCATGCCCTGCCCCAGCCCCAGCACAATCATAATAAAAAGGAATGCCACACGGTTAATAATCCCATACGCGCCGACGGCCATATTGCCGCCGTACTGCATCAGTTGCCGGTTGATGATAATAACTACCAGACAGCTGGCGGCATTCATCAGGAACGGCGCCATCCCGATAGCCAGCGAATCGTAGACGATACTCCGCCGCAGTCGGTAGATTCCCTTTTGCCAATGGATTATCGAACGCTTATCGTGGAATCGGCGAAATTGCCACGCCAGCACCACGACCTGCGAAATAATCGTCGCAAAAGCAGATCCCTGTATGCCCCATTTAAAAACAAAAATAAACAGCGGATTCAGCACGAGGTTAATGAGCACCGTAAAAATCGTACCCATCATCGCCAGCCGCGGATTGCCTGCCGAGCGGAGCATGGCATTCAACCCGAAATACAGGTGCGTAACGACATTCCCCGCCAAGATGATAATCATAAATTGATGCGCGTAAGGCAGCATCTCGTCGCTGGCGCCAAAGAACAGCAGGATCGGATCAAGGAATAGCAGCGACGCCATCGAAAACGCCAGCCCCATGACGACGTTTAACACCAGCACATTTCCCAGAATCGTATTCGCCGAAGCGTAATCACGCTGCCCTATCCGAATAGAGAGCAACGTCGAGGCGCCCACGCCGACCAGCGACCCGAAGGCCGCCGCCAGATTCATCAACGGGAATGTAATCGCCAGACCCGACAGCGCCATCGGCCCCACGCCGTGTCCGATAAATATACTGTCGGTGATATTATACAACGACGCAGCCGTCATCGCAATAATCGCCGGAATAGCGTACTCCAGCAAGAGTGTCCCGATCTTTTCTGTCCCTAACGTCAACGTAGCTTTCTCGTCCTTCATCTTTCTTGTGGTTTTCCGTAAATAAACGGGTGCAAAGATAGGGGTTTTTTATCGATTTGCTTATTTGGTGATTTGTCCCCTGCGGGGCACAATAGCAATAGAAAAAGAACGGCGTACGCAACACGCCGACAGGCGTTTGCCCGGACACCGATAATTCGTCGGACAAATACTAGAATATTCGTTGGACGAATACTAGAGTATTTGTCCGACCAGATAAAAACGAAGAGTTGAAAGTGGAGAGTGGAGAGTTATTATTGCCGTCGGCTTTAGCCGACGGACGTCGTTCATCACTCTTCGCGTACACAACAAACGAAAATGCGCCGGCGAACGTCTCGCCACGCGGAAAATCGCGTCGTGATATTTCGCGCCAGAGGCGTTGGTCTATAGGGGGGAAAAACGTATCGGCGTCGTAGTCGGCATGGACTTCGGTCAGGTAGATACGATGAGCCAGCGGCAAGGCTTCTCGGTAGATGCTGCCGCCGCCGATGATAAACGCTTCCTCCTCGTCAGGGCAGGCGGCGATGGCCGACGCCAAATCCGGCGCTATCACGATCGCATCCTGCGGCGACGACAGGCTGCGGCTAACGACAATATTCGTGCGACCGGGCAACGGCTTACCGATAGACTCGAACGTCTTCCGACCCATCACCACCGGATGACCCCACGTAAGCTGTTTGAAATAGCGCAAGTCTTCGGCGATATGCCACAAGAGCCGATTACCCTTGCCAATCGCCCCGTTCCGCGCCACCGCTACAATGATAGATAGAAGCATGTTTCGTTGTTGATTTGTTGATACGTGAAGCCTGACTGCGGAGGAGAAGCGCGCTGAGACTGTTACCCCGCTTGTCGCAATTAATCATTTACCATTAACCATACATTGACAATCTCGCCGATATACATCTTATGGAAATCGCCGGCGGGGTAGATGTCGGCAGCGTTGTCGATAAACTGTTCGGGCGAGAAGAAGTCGGTATAGATTTTTCGGCATTCGATAATCAGCCGCGCCTCTTCAAAAGCCACATTACCGCTTTCGAGAATACGAGGCGTAAGGCCCGCCTCCTTTACCTTGTCAACATCGCGCCCCGAGACGCGACCACAAAGCGCTAAGGCCGAGCGATAGGTTTCGTCGAAGAAACTCAGGGTAAAATAATCCTGCGCTTCGGCGAACTCAAACGTGTAGCGTTGCGGGCGGATAAAACAAAAAGCCACCGGACGATTCCACAGATGCCCGATAGCGCCCCAACTGGCCGTCATCGTATTAAAATGCTCGGACGTGCCGGCGGTAATCAGCATCCAGTCGTCGGCCATAAGATGCACCACATTGTCGGGAATTTCCTTGCTGTCGATTTGGGTAAATACATTCATCATTTCGGTAGTTGATGGGTTTTGCCGGCAGGACACGACCGCCAGCAATAATACAGTATAACTTAAAAACTTTTTCATAATGAATAAAATTCGTTCCGGCAAAGGTAGAAAAACTTTTTGACAACCGTTTAAGAAACCGTATCTTTGTCCGAAAAACAAACCAAACAAAAGGAATCAATGATGAATATTTTAGCGCTTATTGTCGGACTGACCGCCGGAGCTGTGACGACTTATTTTATTTTTTACCTATGGCATAAAACGCATGCCGCACCTAAGGCCGATTTCGACGCCTTAAATTGCCGGTATAACGACCTCCATACGCAGGCCATCGTACTGGAAGAAAAACGACTCTTGTTGCAACAGGAGCATTTGCGCGTAGCCGAACGGTTGGCCGAAAAGGAGGCGGAGAACAGCGGCCTGCAAGCGAAAACGGCGGCATTGGAAACCACCGTCGCCAATAAGGACCAGCGGACGCAGGAACTGATGCAGACATTCGCCGAACAGAAAAAAGACCTGCTGGCGCAACAGCAGGAAATAATGCTATTGAAACAAGCGACGGCGGAAGTGAATGCACAAAATGAATCCTTGAAAACCACCCACCGCGCGCAGCTCGAGACCATTCAAAAGCAAACGGAACAACTCTCTCAATTAACCGACCGCTACCAGCGCCTGACGGCCGACCACGGCGCCCTGACTGCTAATAACAGCGCCCTGACCGAAAAACTGACCACGCAAAAAGAAGAAATACTCGAAATGCAACGAACGGCGCAGTTGCAGTTTGAAAAAATAGCCAATCAAATTCTCGAAGAAAAGTCGGGGAAATTCACAGAACTCAATAAAATCAACATCGAAGCCCTGCTGAAGCCGCTGGGGGAAAACATCGACCATTTTAAAAAGAAAGTCGAAGAGACTTACGACAAAGAATCAAAACAGCGGTTTTCACTCGAAGAAAAGGTCAAGGAGTTAGTCGAACAAACCAACAAGGTAAGCAATGAAGCCAACAACCTGGCCTCGGCCTTAAAGGGGCAGGCTAAAAAACAGGGCGACTGGGGCGAAATGATATTAGAAAGCATTCTTCAAAAATCGGGATTGGAACGCGGCCGGGAATATTTTTTACAGCAAACCATCAAGGACGACGAAGGACATAACCTGCGTCCCGATGTGCTGGTTAAGCTGCCCGACAACCGGATCGTAATTATCGACTCGAAGGTATCGCTCGTGGCTTACGACCGTTTTTCGGCAGCCGACACACCGGAAGAGCAGAACATTCACCTCGCCGAGCATCTTAAGTCCGTCTATGCACACATCGACGAACTGCAGACCAAACAATACGACAACTTGCAGGAGTCGCTGGATTTTACCATGATGTTTGTACCCATCGAACCGGCCTATATGATCGCCATCCAGCATGACCCCGAGCTATGGGCCTATGCCTATGTCAAACGGATTCTGTTGCTCAGCCCCACGAATTTGATAGCGTGCCTCAAACTCATCGCCGACCTCTGGAAACGCGAGTGGCAAAACAAAAACGCCATGGACATCGTCCGGCAAGGGGAATTACTGTATGAAAAGATTGTCGGCTTTGTATCGACGCTTGAAGAGATCGGTCGCCACATCAATAAATCGCAGGAGGCTTACGCCACCGCTATCAACCAACTCAGCGCCGGACGCGGCAACCTAATCAAACGCGCGATAGATTTAAAAAACCTCGGCCTCAAATCGAGCAAAACCATCCCCCCCGCCCTCCTGCCGCTCGATGTGGAAACGGAAGATGTGATAACGACAACATAACACATGAACCTAAACAATTTTCACCAATACGTTTCGCCTAAAATCTATACACGAGGCGAAGAATACTACGACCATGATATGATCGATAATATCGGGCAGGATCAACCTGATACATGGACGGCAGAAGTTTCGGGAAGCAGCCTCTACTCCGTTGAAATAAAACTGGAGAGCGATGAGATTGTGTCATGGAATTGCAATTGCCCGTACGATTACGGCGATATTTGCAAACACGTAGTGGCAGTCCTCCTGTATATCAAAAATAATAAGGATCGTCATCCGGCCCCCGCGAAGATTCCGCATTCTCCTCAACAGGAACAACTGACTGAAATTTTAAAACTGACGAATCATAAAGAACTGACCGCTTTCCTGTCGCAATATGCCGACACGCACCCCGATTTTTATCAGGCATTAAGCTCCAGCCTTCATCCGCAAAAGAAGCGCAAGGCTCCGGTCGATTATGAAAAAGCAATACAAAAATGCTTTCATGTAAAAAATGCATACGACATGCCTGATTACCCATACAAAGGAAAAGCAATCTTTTATAAACTGAATGGTTATATCGAAAATGCCAAATCGTTGCTAAAACTGAATTGTAAGGAAGAAGCACTGACTATTTTACTTTGTATTGTCAAAAAAGCAGAGGATAATTATGAAAAATATGAAGATTACGATGATGAGTTAGGCAGTGTGTGCCGGGAAGTATGGAGAACCATTGTCGAAATGATTGAATCAGGCTTGCCGGACAATTTATTGAAAATTTTGATGGATGAAATAAATCGAATGATTGAGGAGGCATTAAAAAACAATCCGAATGCTTCTCGCACCCATTCATTAGTGATATCAAAGATTGAGTTTTTAAAAAGCGCCCACAAAAAAGAAGAGGTAGAAAAAGTAATGACTAATTATTTGCATATACCCGCAATCCGTGAAATTAAACTAACAGAACTACTATCAACAAAACAATACCCGCAAGCGCTCGCTTTACTTGACGAAGGAATAAGCTTGGCCGAAAAGCAAGGCCTATCGGGAATAGTGAGCGACTGGAAAGATCAAAAATTGTCGGTGTATCAATTGACAGATAACCGGGAAAAGGTAATCGAACTGGCGGAGGACTTGTTCGTTAACGGCAGGGAACGCATGAAATATTACCATATCCTGAAAACCGTCATTCCATCCGGGCAGTGGGCAACTTATTTGGATGATTTTCTCTTAAAATCAGGGAAGCAAAAGACGGGAGGAATCGGAGGCCATGTATTCGCGCAGATTTACATCAAGGAAGCCTGTTGGGACAGGCTGATGGACTATGTCGAAAAGAATATCCGGTTAGGGATATATTGTTCATTAGAGGAATATGAATCTCATTTGAGATCGCGATATCCTGCACGGATGTTAGCATTTTACCGATCGCAAATTATGGATTATGCGGCTAAAAATATGGGAAGAGACTATTATAAATACATAGCCGATGTATTGAAAACAATGAAAGAGTACCCCGGCGGAACGGAAATGGTCAATTCACTGGTAGCTCACTTCAAATCCATTTATCCCAATCGTCGTATGATGATAGAGGAGTTAGAAAAATAATTTTTAACTGACGTACATGTACCTGATTCATTTTTGTAACTCACGCAGGCCACGAGCGACCTGTTAAAAAGCGCCTCGCCGAAGTATCGTCTGAGAGTTATGTTTAGGTACAAAATTTTTCAAATCAACATAAGAATTTGAAACTGGAGTTTCAAACCTTGAAACTTGTGTTTTGAACTTTGAAACGGGAGTTTCAAACCTTGAAACGGGAGTTTCAAACTTTGAAACTTGTGTTTTGAACCTTGAAACTGGAGTTTCAAACTTTGAAACTGGAGTTTCAAACTTTGAAACTTGTGTTTTAAACCTTGAAACTTGTGTTTAGAACTTTGAAACGGGAGTTTCAAACCTTGAAACTGGAGTTTTGAACTTTGAAACTGGAGTTTTAAACTTTGAAACTTGTGTTTTGAACTTTGAAACTGGAGTTTTAAACTTTGAAACTTGTGTTTTGAACTTTGAAACGGGAGTTTCAAACCTTGAAACGGGAGTTTAGAACTTTGAAACGGGAGTTTTAAACGTCCAAACTCCCGTTTCGAGGAGGCGCCCGCGATTTTTGTTGCATGACCGTGTCTATCGGATTATGCAAATGACAGTTTGATGTAT
>JAIRKX010000131.1 GCA_031259805.1 Prevotellaceae bacterium
GAAGGCAAACACAGTATGTGTTTTGTTTCCCCCGCGCTGGGGGAAGGTGAACACAGTATGTGTTTCGGTTCCCCCGCGCTGGGAGAAGGCAAACACAGTATGTGTTTTGTTTTCCCCGCGCTGGGGAAAGGCGAACACAATACAGGTTCAGGCGCCTCCTCGCCGGCATTTTTTTTTAAAAAGAATATTTTACAAAAAATGCCGGAAATTGTGTGGAAATAGCGCCCGATCAGTATTAGAATAAGTGTCGGATCAATATTCAATGGCTATCTTTGTACTTCAAAATAGTAACTGAAAGATGAAACTTGATCTGTCGTTTTATACGCGCGCCGATGTGGTGCAGATTAGTCGGGAACTGCTGGGAAAAGTGTTGTGTACGCACTTCGACGGGCGGTTAACCGAGGCCGTTATTATCGAAACCGAAGCGTATGCCGGCGTGGACGATCGTGCTTCGCACGCTTATGGCAACCGGCGTACAGGGCGTACGGAGGTGATGTATCGGCAGGGCGGTCATGCATACATTTATTTGTGTTACGGTATGTATTCACTGTTTAATGTGGTGACGAATGTGGAAGGTGTTCCGCATGCGGTGCTGATCCGCGGCGCGCGGCCGGTGGCCGGTGTGGCGACTATGTTGCGGCGTACGAATAAGCGCCGGGTGACGGACGATTTGCTGGTTGGCCCGGGAAAGTTGGCGAAGGCCATGGGGCTTCATTTCTCGCAGTCGGGGACGCCGCTGACCGGCCCCGCTATCTGGCTTGAGGATCGGGGGAGGGTCGTTCCGGATACAGCTATCACCGCCACGCCACGTATCGGCGTGGACTATGCAGGGGAAGATGCAAAGCGGTTGTGGCGGTTTTTAATGGTTAATGGTTAATGGTTAATGGTTAATGGTTAGTGGTTAATGGTTAGTGGTTCGTGGTTCGTGGTTGACCATTATCGGCGCAGTGTTTCGCAAAATTCGCCCAAATCATTTACTACCATATCGGGTTTGACGGGGCTTCGGGCGATGTCTTCGGGGCGGGCTTCGCCGGTGAGTACCAGTACGCCGAGGGCACAAGTGTTTTTGGCCATCGCAATGTCTGTGTAAATACGGTCGCCTACCATCGCGATTTCGTGGGGTCGAAGCGCATGTCGCTGCATGATGCCTTCGAGCATGCGCGGGTCGGGCTTGCCGATGACGACATCGGGCGTCCGTGCAGTGGCGCGTTCGATAGCCGCGCATATCGAGCCGCAATCGACCAGTATCGTCGGTCGGTCGGTGGGGCATACGCGGTCGGGGTTGGTGGCTATGTAGGGGCGGTTGTCGGCGACCCACCACGCCGCCCGACAAAGCCGCGAGTAGGCCAGTGTGGTGTCGAAGGCTACGACGACGGCGTCCGGGTGGTCGGCGGCATCGTCGCGGGTGGATATGAATCCGGCCTGTTCAAATTCGGCAATCATGCCGGGGGCGCCAAGGATAAACAGTCGCCGGAGGGACGGATGATGTGTACGCAGGTAATCAATCGTAGCTCGGCCGGATGTATATATCTCGTCGGGCGTGGCTGCGATTCCGATGGCGTGCAGGCGCTGTACGTATTCCTGCACGCTTTTCGACGGGTTGTTGGTCAGAAACGAATAGCCGATGTGCAGGTCTTTCAACCGACGCAGGGCTGCCGTCGTAAAAGGAAACAGGGTGTTGCCGTTGTAAATCGTCCCGTCCATATCCAGCGCTACGTGCCGGATGGCTTGCAGGCGGCTGCGGAGCGCCGGTGATAATAATTCATTCTTCATATTTCAACCTCTTCGCGGGCGTATCCGTCGGCTTTGGCGTTCCACATGAGCATGAATACGGCGGCGCCGATCAGCGCCATGGCAATGACGGCGACGTAGGCGATATTCCATCCATAGTGTTGTACGACGTAGCCGAATCCGATGCCGGAGACGGCGGTGCTGGCGTAGCCGAAGATGCCGGTCAGGCCGTTGGCGGTAGCAGCGGCTTTTTTGGTTGCTTGGTTGGCGGCGGCAATGCCTATGAGCGCCTGCGGCCCGTAGACAAAGAAGCCTGCACCGCACAGGACGGCAAACAGCGACCATACCGGCGCGCCGGGCGGCAGCATCCAAAAGAGGAATACAAAAACGGCCGCGCCTATCATGCAGAACATGCAGGTACGGTGTGCCCGCGATTGCATATAGCGGTCGGTGAACCAGCCGGCGATGATCATCCCGACGATGCCCGACACCTCGAACAGCGCTACCAGCCAGCCGGCATTTTCCATGCTGACGCCTTTGGATTGTTTGAGCAGCGTCGGCCCCCAGTCGAGCACCGAAAAGCGGCAGATGTACACAAAGAAGTTCGCCGCGCCGAGAATCCATATCAGCCGGTTGCCGAATACCTTTTCCCGCAGGAATGCTTTTGTTTCGACCGTTCGGGTCGTTTTTTTCAGTTGCGCTTCGGTGTCTTCCAATTCGGGCAGTCCGACGGTCGACGGCGTGTCGCGCAGGAAAATGAACAGGAACACCGCGCCGGCAAAAGCAATGCCCGACGGTATCCAGAAGCACCATCGCCATGCGCCGGTATGCTGGTCGCCGATGCCCATGTGTCCCATGATATACCCGCAAAGGATGATGACGATGCTGGCGCCGATGGAGTGCGAAGTGTTCCACCATGACATTTTCGTGGCCAGTTCTTTGGGTGGAATCCAGTGGGTCAGCAGCCGCGCGCAGGGCGGGAAGCCTGAGCCTTGCAGCAGGCCGTTGAGAAGCCATGTGATACCCATAAAGAGGATGAGCGTGTTGGTGAATGACGTGCCGGATGATTGGCCGGTTATCCATTCGGCCACGTCGACGCCAAAACCGAAGGCGAAGTTGGCCACGGCGCACAGAGCAAGTCCGGTGGCCATGTAAAACCGCGCGTTCACACGGTCGGCAAAGAGGCCGTTGACCAGCCGCGAGAAGCCGTACAGCAACCCGTTCAGGGTAAGGAACAGTCCGAGGCTTGTCTTGGAAATGCCCAAATCGGCTTCCATGCCGGGCATGGCCATGCTGAAGTTCTTCCGTACAAAGTAAAACAATGCATAGCCAATCATCGTGGTGATGATGATGCGCGTCTGCCAATATTTAAACGATCGTGTCATAGGGGGAGGTATTGTATCTGATAAATAATAAATGATAGATAATATTTGATAATCGTTTGCAAAGATAACGATTAAATATCATCTATCATTTATTAAAACCGGCGGCGCCTTAATAAGCAGGCGCTGCCGGTTCCCGTATCTTTCAACCTTGCATCACTCAAAATTCGATATACTCTACAAATCGCAGGTTATCGACGTACCACCGGAAGACGCCGGTGTCCGTACCGCCTTTGTTGGTGCGGATGGTTACTTTCGTTTCGGGCGTAACGTTGTAGAGTACGACGTGCTGCGGTTTCCAGACGCGGTCGCTGCCGTTAGTGATGCGGATGTCGATGTCGCCGCTGTCCTTCGTTGTGCCGTCATCGACGCCAACCGATCCGGGGCCTTCAATGACGACGCGCAGTAATACCTGGTCGTAGTTCTTCGCAGCCGATGCGTACGGACAGGCGTCGAACAGTACGGAGATGTCCGTCGACGTTCCGGCAGGCAACTGCGAAAGCGTCCGCTGAATGCCTGTTTGCTTGTTGGTCGCGCCCAATTTAAGGTAGCCGTCCATGAAGTAGATGGTTCGCTGCGCCGGGTTGATGTCGGTATATCCTTTGCTGTTAAACAGGCTCAGTAAATCGCCGGCCGCTCCGCCAGGGGGCGCCCATGTATACATGTTCCGCGCATCGCCGACAATTTGCTGGCCGACGTCGTCGGAGCCATGTTCTACCCACGAGAAGTCGTCCTCAAAATACACTTGCCTGACCACCGGTAGCTGCGTAATGGTAACGGTTTGCTGAACGATTCCTGCGGTTATCGTGAAGACGGCCATGCGCTCGGCGTCGGAAGTGTTCATGGTAATATTCAGCGGGATGTTAATGTTCGTGCCGGCTTCACCGGTGAGGCTCTCGACTTCGATCCATTCAGGGAGACCGGCAATCGTCCATTCCTTGTTGGATGAGATGACGACCGACGGGGTAGCGTCGTTATCGAGGTGTCCGCGGTAGTTGACCGTTATTTGCGGCGGCGTTACCGTAAGCGTCGTAGGCACGGCTTCGCGGGCGACCTGCTTGACGGTAATGACTCGTTGTTGGTTGCCGCTACGGATGGTGATGTAGCCGGTGCGGTCTTCGTCGGTAAGTCCGGCGACGACTGTAACCGTCATCGTACCGATCGCCCCGGCGGTTGTGCCGAGGGTAAGCCACGTCGCACAAACGGCGTTCCACGTGGCGGTCGAAGTAACATTGAAGGTGGCCGTTTGACCGGCGTCGTTCAATCCTTCGATGTACAGGAGGATGTCGGGCGTCGACAGGTCGAGCGTAGTCGAGCGCGGCTCTTCTTCCGTGCAGCTATGGAGCGCAAACAGTATGGCTAATGCGCTCCAGCAGTAAATTAATATGCGTGTTTTCATAATCACTATTTTTAATTCAAATGAATGGTGTTTGTTTAAGGGGTTACGGCGCTGTGTTTGGCAAATTTCAAATTATCGAAATACCAGCGTCGCTGGAGGCCGTCGCCGGTGGGCGAGTCGGGCATGTTGGTTTGGATGGTAACCCGTGTATCTGCGGCTACGCCGTAAAGCACCACGTTCTTTGAATGCCAAACCCACGGACGGCTTTTATCGACCAATTGTATGTCGATATCTTCACCGACCTTTGTCGTCCCGTCATCGACGCCTACGGAACCCGAACCTTCGATCACAACGCGCAAAAATACATCGTCGTAATTATTGCCGGTGGCGGAGGGGTTGGTTTTACACGGCGTTGCGTCAAATGTCAGGAGTACGTTGGTAAACTTGTCCGGATCTATTTGGGTCAACTGGCGCTGCAGTTTCCCATGATAGCCGGTTTTACCGAACTTAAGGTAATGCGCCGCGAAATAGATGATCCGCGAGTCATTCGTGCCGTCGTAGCGGGGGTCTGTGTACCCCTGCGCCAGAAATGCGGCCAGCAAATCGCCGGCTGCAATGCCGTCGGCGCTATTCGCATAGGTATAGATATTATGCGTGCCGGCGACCGTAGCGCTTTCGTCGTTATTCCAGTTTTCGATGTCGGCCGGGCCGTTGAAGGGGATTACCCAACTGAAATCATCCTCGAAGTAGACGTAGCCGATCGCCTTGTTATCGTCTTCGCGGATGCTCAGCTGCCGGATGGTTACCGATGCGGCGAGGGCGGCATATTGCGCGTCCGCAGGCGTTACGGTCAGGATGGCTTCGCGGATAGCGCCCGTTTCGTTAGCCTCGGCGGTGAAGGTAACGGAGGTCGCATCGACTTGTGGCTGCTGTAGCCAATGGCCGTTGGTCAGCGTATAATTCCACTCGATATTGGCGGCGACATTCACAGTTACGACCCCGCCGTTCGAGAGCACGGATACGGTCGGCGAGGGCGTAAGCGTGAGGGCTGCGTCCGCCGCCTCCTGCTCGACGTGCAACAAGGTGGGTTGCGGTTTACCGTCGACGACAAGTTCAAAATTCATCTGACGGACGTCAATCGTTCGGTTTTCCGAGATGATGATTTTAAAAATGCCATCCAACTCGCCCTCGTTGGGGAATGGCCGCACCCATGTGCCTTCGCTTTGCGGGACGATTTTCCATGGGCGATTCGAGCGCACCACATACCGGATGGTCTGCGATGCGGTGCCTACCAGTTCAGCCGTAGGATTACCTTCGATGTAAAAGTATGGCTCGCCGGTGTATTCTTTTTCTTTTTCGCTGCATGAGATCGCCGGCAGCAGTAATGCCGCGACAGCGATCCAGAGGCTCCATTGTAGTATATTTCGTTTCATGGTATATTGTTTTTATGTTATTTACTTTGTTTAACGACCTGATTGAATCGCTTGTTTGCTCCACCACACGGGCGTTTTCATATCGTTGCCTCCCATCCGGCTGACCGCTTCCTGAGCGTTGGCGGCGTTGGTGGCCATCGTAATCGGCGGGTAGGCAAAGCGCGTGGGCAGGATAAAATCGTTGGCTTCTGTGCCGCGGCCTATGGTCAGTACGGGATAGCCCGTGCGCCGGTATTCGTGCCATGCTTCCATGCCCGTCCAGAAGAGGGCGAGGAATTTCTGGTTGCCTGTCAGGGCTTCCTTATCGGCAGCTTTGTCCCACGATGCGAGATCGGAGTCGAGGAACGTCCGAATGTCGGTTTCGGCAATTACAACGGGAATTTCGCTAAGCAACCCGTACTCATTCCATTTTTGGAGGGATGCCGTAACAGCCGCTTCGTAGTATTCCTTCGCACGACTTTCGCCGCCGGGGATGTATCCCTTAAGCGCGGCTTCGGCCCATACGAACAGTACCTCGGCGTAGTCCATGTAATAATTGGGCGCTGAGCGGCGGCAGAATACGGCATAGTTCAACCACGACGTACCGCCGTCGACGATGCTGCGTTCGGTTTCGGTACATCCGGCCACCGTGCCTTTCCAATGGGGCGTTGCGCTGTTGGTGTTGCGCTGACCGTAGATAGGCAGGCGCGGGTCTTCGTAGAACTGGACGCCGGTGATCTCGTCGGCCAACACGGTCATCTTGATCAACTGTTCGGTCAGTTTACGGCTCGAGATGGTAAAGTTGGCCTGAGTTATTTCAAAGAAGTAATTCAAATACGGCTCAACACCCGAAAATACGACCTTCGCATTGTCATCGTTCGATGCAAACACAGGATATTTGTCGGGGTTATTCAGTATTTCGGTCATCTTTGCGCCGACGTTCATTTCGGAGCGACCGCTTACGCGGCACAGCAGGCGCAGGTAAAGCGAATTGTTGAATTTCTGCCATTGCGCCATCTGACCGCCGTACATGCCATCCAAGGCGGCGGATTCCTGCGCGGTGAGCCCCTGCTTTAAGAAGACGGGCGCAGGTGTTGCGCCGTAGATTTCGTTGGCGCGCTCGAGGTCGGCAAACAGTTGCCGGTAGACCTCCTTTTGGCTGTCAAACTTCGGCGTTTTAGTGCCGTCGATTTTCCGTCCGGTAAAGGCTTCGGAGTAGGGGATGTCGCCGAAGATATCGGTCTGGTTCGACAGGAAGAGCGCTTTAAACGTAAGGGCGATGGCCTGCATGGCCGGTTCGTTATGCTCAACGGCCAGGTCGTACATATGGATGGTGTTGTTGGCAAAGTCCGCATACTGATTCCATACCGATTGCCAGTTGGCGCTGCTGATGACATAACGGTGCTCGTTGCGGGTTGTACCGCCGGTATGCGCCGTAAACTGGATCAGCTCGTTATTCCAGAACCACGTGTACTCCTGCCAACGGTTGGCGCTGTTGTACAAAACAGGTTCAAACATCCCGTACGGCGTAATATCGCCCACGAGCATCCTGTTCGGGTTTGTGTTGATTTCCTCAAAATTGCCGGTACAAGAAGCAATGCCTGTACCCAACATAATTAATACGAATATTTTTTTCATCATTGTAATTTTAAAAAGAAAGTTTCAAATTAATACCATACGTGCGGGTCATCGGGAAACTCATCGTCTCGATACCCTTAAAGATATCGTTGCCGTGCAACATACCGACTTCCGGGTCGTACTGCGGAAATTCGGTCAGGCAAAAAAGATTGGTGGCGTATATGCCGATGCTGGCTCCTTGCAGAAATCCGATTTTCCGGGCGATGGTTTCCGGGAGGCTGTAGTCGAGCCGCGCTTCCTTAAATTTCAGGAACGAGGTGCTGAAAGTATTGTATTCCGTATTGTCGCGCACCCACAGGCGGGCGTTGTAGTAAGTCAGGATGTCTTCGGTAACGGTCGTATTCTCGGAGTAGGTGATGCTGCCGTCGGCGTTGATGGTGCGGTTGACGCCCGGATGCACCAGCCCGTCGTAACGTCCTTCGACCGAATTTTGCAGTTTCCCCTGATATGACAGCGCAAAGTTGGTTACCGAGAACGCATGGCCACCCCACTGTCCGGTGAATGTCATTCCCAGCGACAGGTTTTTGTACGTAAAGCGGGTGGTCAAGCCGGCGCGCCAGTCGGGATTCACTTTGGCGATGCGGGTTGTAGTCTGGTCGTCGAGCACCGGATAACCCAGCGCATCGACAATGTCCATGCCCGAACAGTCGACTTGGTTACCATCCTTGTCGGTATAGTATGTGCCTTCGGGCGCTTTCTGGAAGCCTTTGCCGTAGATGACGTGCATCTCTTCGCCGACGTAGGAATAGATATAGGTGCGGCTGCCGATGGTCGTTCCCATATCGGTTTGCAGCGGCGAGTTCGGGTCCCAGTCGTCATGCAGGCGGACCAGCTTGTTCCATATCCGCGACCAGTTTACGTCGAGCGACCATGTGAAATCTTTCGTCTTCACCGGTACAAAATGGGCGGCTATTTCGAGGCCGCGGTTGCGGATTTCGCCGGCGTTGATGCGCATGCCGCTGGCGCCGATCATCCGGTCGGTGGAGATGGTTACGATTTGGTCGGTGGCCGATGAATTATACACGGCCACATCGAAGCCGAGACGGTTGTTGAAGAATTTCGCTTCGATGCCGGCCTCCCAGCTTTCGACGTTCTCGGGTTTAATCCGGGGGTCGGGAATCGTGCCGGACAACGTGTAGCCGCCCGCATAAGCCGATGCCGAATAATACTGGTCTAACGCATACGAATCGGTATCGTTCCCTACATTCGCCCACGACACGCGGAGTTTGGCCATATCGACCCACGGGGCGACGGTGCGCAGTTTAAACAGTTGGTCGAACAGCACGCTCAGGCCTACCGACGGGTAGAAGTACGACCAGTTGCCGCGGGGCAGCGTACTCGACCAGTCGTTGCGGGCGGTGAGGTCTAAGAAAAACGTGTCGTCCCAGCCGGCGGATATTAACCCGTAGAAGCTGTTGACGGCTTTATTGCTCCGGTAATTGTAGGGGATGGCCTGCATGCCTGCCGGCACATTGCTCGTGTTATATACGCCGGGGATGTCGAGCTGGTTGAGCGTCGTGCGTGCTTGGCGGTAGTGGTTCGTCATGGAGTTACCCCCGAAGGCGGCGGTGAATCCCAGCCGGTCGCCGACCCATGTGTCGTTTGTATAACGCAGCAGGAAATCCGTATTTAATTCATAATGTACAAACGATTGCTCGCGGTAATAGCCTTTTTCGCTATCGGCCGACCAGTAGGGACGTCGCTGTGTGCGGAATTCGGTCGCCATGTCTAACCCCGAGCGGATGTCGAGCGTCAAGCCTTCGTACAACGCAATATTCAGCCCGATGTTGCCGTAGACCCGGTCGCGGTTCATTCCGTTCAATTCTTCGTACAGGGTGCGATAGGGATTGTACGATGACTCCGCCGGATAGACGAGACTGTTACCGTTCAAACTTAGCGGGCTGTCGTGGTTGACGGTATTGTAGCGCCCGTTGAAATATTCGTCGCGCCATTGGCTCATGCTATTTATATTGTATGCCCACGCCAGCGCGTACATGATGTCGTTGGCCTGATAGCCGCTGTTGGGCAGGTTGTCGCTTTGTTTGTGGAAATAATTAATCTTGGCGTTCAGCTTGATATATTTGTTCACTTCGGTATTCAACGCCAATGCGATGGCCTGCTGCTCGTAGCCGGTGTTGGGGAGAATCCAGTTGTTGCGCGTGTCGGTGATGGACAGCCGCGCGGATGTTCCTTTGCCGTTGCTGCCGTCGATCGATACGGCATTGTTGAATGTAACGCCGGTCTCAAAGATGCCCGTATACCAGTCGTCCTGATAGACCCATGGCAGTTTGGTGAATGTGCCGGTGTCCCAGTTTTTCGACGCATAGATATAGCGTAGCTGGTTGGCGTCAAACTTTTCGCCGAAGGTGTAACGGTTAATATGGCGCGAGGTGGCTACGCCGTCCGGCGCCATATCGGCGGTCAGCGGCCAGAAGACAAACGGACGTTCGCCCAGGTCGCCGCCGCTACCGTATTCGGTTTGGAATTTCGGCCAGAAGCCCGCCTGCTCAAACACCACCGACGAGCTGACGGTAACGCCCACGCCTTTCTGCGTGCGTCCCGATTTGGTAGTGATGATAATCGCGCCGTTGGCTGCCCGCGAGCCGTAGAGGGCGGTAGCCGCCGGCCCTTTGAGGATGGTCACCGACTCGACGTTGTCGGGGTTGATGTCGTTCGCTCCGTTACCGAAATCGACCGGCGCGTCGTTGTTGGCATAATTCGCGCCGCTGGAAGTCTCGACCCCCGCCGACGAAATAGGCACGCCGTCGACAACGAACAGCGCCCCATTAGCGCCGTGGGTCAATGACTGGTCGCCGCGCAGGGTAACCCGCATCGCGCCGCCGGGGCCTGAACCGGCATTGTCTAAAATCAGTCCGGCTACTTTGCCCGACATGGCATTCATCCAGTTATTCGACACCGTGCTGGTCAACTCTTCGTTGCTGATTTTCGATACCGCATAGCCCAGCGATTTCTCCTCACGGGTAATGCCCAGCGCGGTTACGACGACCTCCTGCAGTTGCAGCGCAGACTCTCTCATGACCACATCAAGGACTGCACGGCTGCCCGCCGCCACTTCCTGCGCTTCGTAGCCGATCAATTGAAATACCAGCGTCGGACTGTCGCCGGACACTGTAATAACATACCTGCCATCGCTCGCCACGACAATTTTATTTGTCCCTTTGAGCAAGACCGTCGCGCCGACTAACGGCGTTTTTCCGTCGGAATCATAGACTGTGCCTTTTACCTCCCGCTCCTGTGCTTGAAGCACGCTCGCCGGTAAAAGAAGTGTCAGAACTCCGACCATTAATAGATGTAAGATTCTTTTCATGTTGTTTTATTTTGTTTACTTGGTTTTTTGCTTATTCGTCTCGTTGTGGATTGGCTTCGTCGCTTGTCGCTCAAATCAACATTATTTCATTGTGTATGTAAACTGTTTCGGCCGTGTCATTGTTTCGGTATAGTTATTCCCGAAGCGGTCGGTTACTTTGATCGACAGCGTGGAGGTGGGGCTTGAGGCCGTAACTTTAAACAAATGGCTCGTGTTGAGTGTAACGAACGACGAGGTAGGATCGGCATTCACATTTAAGCGCTTTGCTTCATACGAAATGATATGCAGCGGGTCTTTGGCCGATACGCGGGTAACCTGCAGCGGCGTCGCGCCTTCTTTGACCTCGATCGTCCAGTCCTTCTCGTAGCCCCATATATTAATCAGTACTTCATTGGTTGTATTGGCGGTGGCGTAGCTGCCTGCAAATCCGGGCAGTTTGGCGGCGTAGGCGGCATTAGCCGACGGCGCATACTTGTCGGCGGTAATGTGAATGGTATTCAGGTCGTAGGTGCGGAACTGGTAATTCCGGTCGTAGCCGATACTTTTATAATACCATTGGAGGTTGCCGCGATCTATTTCCCACACGGCATAGCCGCCCACCGACCCGTCGCGGCAGATATGATTGCCGGCGTAGTTTGCCGCGCCGGTCCACCACCACGTAGCGCAAATGGCCGCCGTATTATGTTCCATCAGCGCAGTCGACGGTTCGACCGTATAATTAATGTGCGTATGCCCCGAAAGGATATGCACATTCGTAAAACCGGTAAGGCAATTGGTAAAGGCCGCGCCGTTCGTCAGCTGGTAGACGGCGCTGTTGTTCACATTCGGCATCCGGTATAACGGAATGTGCATGGCTACGACTAACGGGGCGCTTTTATCGGCGACGGTCGCCAGGTCTTTTTTCAGCCAGTCGATCTGGTCGGCGGCGAGGACGTCGTTGTAGTTGCGTTCACCCACCATACCCTGTGCGCCGCCGGTGTTCACCCATTCGATATTATCGAGCACGACATAATGCACCTTGCCGATGTTGAACGAATAATACGTCGGCCCAATGACGTTGCGGTAACTTTGCTCGCCCATCCAGTCGGTAGAGCAGTAAGGGTCATTGTCGTGGTTACCCATGGCGTTAAACACCGTGCAGTTAATTTTATTCATCCACGGGATGTATTCGGGCAGCGCAAACGAGCGCTCGTACCAGTACAAATCCCACGTTTGGTCGCCCAGCGTCAAGCCGTATACTTTCGTGCCGGCAGCGACATACGATGCAATCACGCCGTTCACGTCCGTCAGGAAATGCCCGAATTGCGACAGGTCGCTGTTGCGGTTGGCCAGATGCATATCGGCCATCGCAAGCAGCACATGTTTGTCGTTGTTAGCCGGCTGTAGCGCAAAATCTTTCTGCTCGACCGCCGCGCCGCCGCTCAGTCGTTTGAAAAACTGCGGGGCATTGACATTATTGGCGACTTCGTAATTTCCCGGTACGGAAATAAACACATAGCCGGTTTTCTTTTCCGACGGCAGGTAATAAATGCCGTTTGCATCGGTCGTCGTTACTTCGTAGCCATCGGACACCACGACGCCCGCCACGCCGGTGGTATTACTGTAGACCATTCCCTTGACGGTCATCCCCGCGCGGTCGGGAATGTCGATCACGAGGACGATCGTCAGCGTCGTTGCGCCCAACAGCAGCGTGCGGTCGCCGCGCACAAGCCACAGCTTGTACCGCCCGCTCTCGATACCGTCAGGCGTCGTAAACGTAAAGGACGATTCGGTAACCGCCGTGATAGCCGGCAGGTACGTGCGACTTTCGTCGGATTCGAGGACGAGCCGGATGTGGTCGCCCGTTTTAAATCCTTTTCCCGTCAACGTAATCGGAGCGCCTGCCGGCACGTCAATCGTACCCGGAATATAGACGCCCGAAATCGACAATGAATTATCGACGGGCGGCGTATCATTCGAGCCGCACCCGACGACAAAAAGGGCGACGATCGTCATGCCCGCCACGGCAAGCGATGCAATCAATGATAGTGTGGTTTTTTGTTTCATACTACTTTTTTAGTTGAAAGTTGAAAGTTGAAAGTTGAGAATGGAGAATAGCTGCCGCGCCGTGCCGTCAGGCACGATATGTCGGTAGGCGCGGTATATTGGCAGGGCTTCCCGTGCATGCGGTTTTCCTGCCGGAATTTGTATGATATTGTAAAAATGTCGGGCATTCTTGCGGAATGCGTCGAACATATTGGGGCAAACCATGCCCTCTCCCGACGTTCTACGGAGGATTGTATCTTTAAAGGATGCGGGGGACGTTCCCGATGAAGGGAAAAATCTTTGTGCCTTCGGGCTATAGCCCGGAAGTTTCGGAGCGTCCTCCGGAAGTTTCGGAGCGTCCTCCGAAAGTTTGGGAGCGTCCTCCGAAGGTTTCGGCGAGTCCTCCGAAAGTTTCGGAGCGTCCTCCGGAAGTTTGGGAGCGTCCTCCGAAGGTTTCGGAGCGTCCTCCGGAGGCTTCGTGGCGGAGCCACGGAGCCACGGAGCCACGGCAAAGTGGCAGGCAATTTCGCGGTAAGTGTTTATAGAAATAGTTATCCTAAAGTTTTTCACTGTTACACGTATTGATTTAAGTTGTTTGATGACTGATTTTCTTTTCGGCTTTATACGTAAACAGCATGAGCAGGATAGCTATGACGCAGCCGCCGATGAGCAGTTGGAATCCTGCCGCCCACCCGTAGCGCTCGGCTACCTGTCCCATCAGGATATTTGCCAGCAGCGAAGTGCCTATAAAATAGCCGAAGAACCCGGTCAGTCCGGCGGAAGTACCGGCGGCGTTCTTCGGCGCTAAATCCAGTGCATGGACGCCGATGAGCATCACCGGACCATAGATAAAGAACCCGATAGCTGTCAGCGCCACGATGTCGACCGTCGACCCGAACGGACTCTGCCAGTACACCACAATCGCCGCCATCACGAGCGCCATAAAAATAATCGTAGTCATTGCCCGCTTGCCTTTGAACAGCTTATCGCTAACCCAGCCGCACAGCAGTGTGCCGGGGATGGCTGCCCACTCGTAATATGAATAGGCATTGGCGACAGCCGCCGTCGAATAGCCTTTGACCTCGGTGAGGTACGCCGGCGTCCAGTCCTGCACGCCGTAGCGGATGAAATATACAAACGCATTGGCCACCGCTACAAACCACAGCGTCTTGTTCGTCAGTACATATTTAAAAAAGATTTCTTTCGTCGTCAACACCCGTTCGGATTCTGCCGAATAGTTGGCCGGGTAATCATTTTTGTATGCTTCGATGCTTGGCAGGCCTTTCGATTGGGGATTGTCGCGAATCAGCAGCAGTGCGATCAACGCGATAACAATAGCAATGGCCGCCGGAAAGTAGAATACGCCAAACTGCCATGCAAACGACGAGACGCCGAGCGACGCCGCAAACAGCAGTCCCCATTTCACCACCTGCCCCAGCAGCCCGCCGCCGACATTATGCGCCAGATTCCATATCGCCACCGTCGTACCCCGCTCCTTGACGGAGAACCAGTGAGTCATCACCCGTCCGCAGGGAGGCCATCCCATACCGCCGAACCAGCCTATCAGAAACTGGAATACGGCCATCACCGTAATATTATACATCCCGACGGACGTTCCTGCAAGGATTGTTGCCACAGACGCCAGCAGCAAGCCTAACGGCAAAAACAGCCGGGCATTGCTCCGGTCCGAAATCCCTCCCATTAAAAACTTCGACAGGCCATAGGCCATCGCGTTAAGCGAAAAAGCAAGCCCCAAATCGGCTTTCGAGAATCCCATCTCTATCAAATAGGGCATAGCCAGCGAAAAGTTTTTCCGCACTAAATAATACGCGGCATATCCGGCAAAGATTCCGATAAAGACCTGCCACCGCAGACGCTTGTAATGGGCGTTTGCCGTTTCAGGCGCTAAGGCCTGTCGAGGCGCCGGAGGCTGTAGAAAATTTAACATTGGGTATGGATTGTTGAATAGTGTATTTTCATCATTTTATCTTTTCGAGTTGCAAAAGTAGGCATGTCATGTTACAAATTATATACAATATTATGACAAACTGCCTACGGCCACCGCCGCCTGCCATGACCTGCTACTGCTACTGCTACTGCTACTGCCGCTGCCGCCTGCGGCCACTGCCCACGGTCGTGCAAATTGCCGGAAGGCTTCGACCTGTTCCTGTTCCCAGGCTTTATCGTAGCCCAACTCGTCGGCTATGATACGCGCGGTGAGCGGCGCGGCTTCGACGGCGGCGCGGGCGTCGAGGAACAGAAGGCGCACCCGCCGCGCCAGCACATCCTCTACATCGCGCGCCATCTCCCGCCGCACGGCCCATATCACTTCCGCCACCGTATGCGGGTAGTCCTTATGTAAACGCGCCGCATATGCCGGACGGTCGGCGGCCAGTTGACGGATCGCCACCGCATCGCTACCATATATATACAGGTGATCGCTCAGGTCGGGGTGCGGACGGTAGCCGTGGATACGCAGTTTCTTTGTCCGGCACTTGCGTGCATCCAGCAGACCGATACGGATTGCTTTATCGACCGTACATTCGGCCATCTTCCGGTACGACGTCCATTTGCCGCCGGTGATCGTAATCAATTTATGGGGCGACACGATAATCTTATGCCCGCGCGACAGCTCTTTCGTGCTTTTTCCCTCGTCTTTCGGCGCAGCCAGCGGACGCTGTCCGGCAAATATTGATACGATATCCGAATAGCGGGGCGGCGTTTCGAAATAAAGCGCTGCCGTATTCAGGATAAAATCAATTTCTTCCTGTAACGGTCGCGGCTCAAGCTCGGCGACAGGACGCATAATGTCGGTAGTCCCCACCACCACTTTATCATGCCATGGTACGGCAAACAGCACCCGTCCGTCGCTGGTTTTCGGAATCATCACGGCGTGGTCGCCCGGCAGGAATTTCTTGTCGAACACCAGATGTACCCCCTGACTTGGCTGCACCATCTTCGTATGCGCCGGCGAATCCATCGACATCACATCGTCGACAAACACGCCGCAGGCATTGACCACGCACCGCGCCCGTACCGTCAATTCACGTCCTGTTTCCCGATCCGTTACTTTTACGCCCGATACCATGCCGTCCGCGTCGTGTACGATAGCCGTTACGTGCACCTTGTTCAACGCTACACCGCCGTGTTCCACGCAGGTTTGCGCGAGGTTCACGGCCATCCGCGCGTCGTCGAATTGCCCGTCGTGGTAAACGATACCGCCTTTCAGTCCTTTTTTAGTAATCGTCGGTAAATGATGCATGACTTTTTTTGCGGAAATAAAACGGCTTCGACCGTATCCGAAACCAAATGAAAGTATATCATAAAAAGTGAGGCCGCAAAAATAAAGGAAATTGTCCCAATAGCTATAATTAGAAATGACGAATGTTTGGTCTTTTACCAGATGGGGGGCATTTATTTTCATACGTCCCCGTTCGCGCAGGGCTTCGAGCACCAGCAGTACATCGCCGTGTTGCAGATAGCGGACGCCGCCATGCACTAATTTCGTACTTTTGCTTGATGTGCCTTTTGCAAAATCGACCATTTCAAACAAAACCGTTTTATAGCCGCGACTGGCCGCATCGACTGCTACGCCCAAACCCGTAGCGCCACCGCCGATAACGACGCAATCCCATACTTCTTCCCCTTGCAACTGCGTTATCAATTCCGTTCTATTCATACAAAAATCGTTCATTTATATAAAGCAAAAATAATAAAACGCAACAAAGGTATGTTTTTTATTTAATAAAATAAAATAAATTTTTCAACAGCGTAAAGTGTGCATGCGGGCTATTGTCCGAACGATGGTTTATATGATTCCTTATATTTCTACCAACATAGCGTGCCTAACGGCACGCTTCTTTATTTTCATTCCGTCGATTAAAACCGACGGCAATAATTGTTCACCCTTTCACCCTTTCACCGCGCGTAGCGCACTTCACCCGGAGTGGGCATTTCAGAATTGCCATATTTTTTTGAGCCGTTCCAGTTCGTGGTATTCGGTCATGTCTACATGGTGGGGTACGATGGCGATGTAGCCTTGTTGCAGGATGTTTTCGTCGGCGTCGGGGGCGTCGGGTTCGTGGTTGACGAAGCGGCCGGTGAGCCAGTAGTAGGGGGCGCCTGTGGGGTCGATGCGTTTTTCGTACTCTTCGGCCCATGCGCCTTTGGTTTGGCGGCCGAGGCGGATGCCTTTAATTTTGTCCGGCGGCAGGTTGGGGATGTTGACATTGAGGAATACTTGCGGGGCAAAGGGGTGCGCGAGTGTTTGTGTGATGATTTTGGGGATGTATTTCCGGCAGGCTGAGAAATCGGCTTGCGGTGAATAGTCGGTGAGCGAGAATCCGATGGAGGGGATTCCGTATAGTACGCCTTCGGCTGCTGCGCCTAATGTGCCGGAGTAGATCACCGCGACCGATGTGTTCGAGCCGTGGTTGATGCCCGAGACCAGCAGGTCGGGTTTAGAGTCGGCGAAGAGGGTACTCATTGCCAGTTTGACGCAGTCGGTCGGTGTGCCGCCGGCGGTGTAGATCGTCAGCCCCTGCTCTTTGTGTACGCGCCGCATCCGCACCGGTATTTTCACCGTCAGGGCATTCGACATGCCCGACTGTCCTTCTTCGGGCGCTACGATGGTTACTTGGCCGTAAGGGCGCATAAGTTCCGCCAGTGTCGCCAGTCCCGGCGAGAGGTATCCATCGTCGTTTGTAATAAAAATGTGCATTTATATTGTTTTTGTTAATCGTTGTACGAGTTTGAATTGATTGAAGAATTGCTTGGCAAATACGCGCAGTACCGTGTAGGCGGGGATGGCGACGAGCATTCCGATAATTCCGCCGATGCTGCCGGCAATGAGTATTACCAGAAATATTTCGAGGGGGTGTGAGCGGACGCTTTTGGAGTAGATGAATGGTTGCGATACTGCGGCATCCAGGACTTGCGCTCCGACGTAGACCAGCGCCATTTTGATGATCATCGGCGCGACGTCGGTCGTTACCATGCCGTCGATGCTCATCAGTGTACCGATGACAATGCCTGTTAGCGACGAGGCAATGGCGCCGATGTAGGGAATGACATTCAGGATGCCGGCAAGCGCGCCCAGTACGATGGCCACCTGAAAGGGCAAGCCGGCAATGAGCGTCAGCCCGAGGGTAATCAGCGTCATCATGCAGCACATGTCGATGGCCAGTCCTATAAAATAGCGCGATAGCAGGCGGTTGACGTCTGTCAGTGCGGCTTCGGCGTTTGCTTCATGCCTGTCGGGAAACAGTAGCAGGACGCCTTGTGTAAACAGGTCTTCTTCTTTTAAGAAGAAGAAGGTAATGAAGGATACAACAAATGCGCCTATTACAAAACGTATCAGTGTGTTGGTAACCGATCCGAACATGGTAAGTACGGCTGTTTTGTCGAAGATCGAGGTTAGTTCGTCGGCAATCGCTTCGCGTAGCGAGAACGAGGCGTCGACGCCCGGCACGTGGCCGATTAGCCAGTCCTGCAGGGTGTCGAGCCAGTGTCCCATGTCCGATAGCGCTTGGTCGATATTGATGTTCGATAGTTCATTGACTAAGTTAGCTACCGCCGGCAGCAGGAAGTAGAAGCAGGCGATGAATATCCCCCACATGCCCACCAGCGCTATTGCCGCTGCTACCGTGCGCGGCAGTTTGTATTGCCTGATATGCACGCGGCCGAGCGCTCGTACCAGCGGCTTGCCTAATATCGAGAGTACAACCGAGATGATGACATAGGCGAGGATGTTGCTGAAATACCATGCCGTAAAGGCGACGAGCGTGGCGACTACCGCCATGATGATGTAGCGGGCAAGTTTGTTCATGGCAGTTCGGCGATGATTGTTTGTGTCGCCTTCACTTTATCGCCGCATTTCACTCGGATGACTGCATCGAGCGGCAGGAAAATATCCACCCGCGAGCCGAATTTGATAAAACCTGTTTCGCCGCCCTGCTCAACAGCATGGCCTTCTTTGGCGTAACATATAATCCGGCGGGCTATCAGTCCGGCTATTTGCCGGAATAGGATTTTGCTTCCTTGCCGGTTGATGACGATGGTGGTACGTTCGTTCTTTTCCGACGATTTCGGATGCCATGCGACTAAGTATTTTCCGGGATGGTACCGGTAGTACTCTACCGATCCGCCGACGGGGTAGAAGTTCGCGTGCATATTGAATATCGACATAAACACGGATACTTGTATACAGCGTGTTTTCAGGTACTCCGGCTCGTCGGTTTCTTCGACCATCACTACTGTTCCGTCGGCGGCCGATAGTACGGCTTTGTCGCCGGACGCCGGTATGCGGGCAGGTACACGGAAAAACCAGCAGATAAATAGCCACAGGAATAGGGATAGCATCGCCACGATTTTCCATCCCCACCCAAAGTTGCCGTACACCGCCGCGAGGCCGATCCCAAGCGCTAAAAGCAGGAGGGTTACACCAATAACGACGTATCCTTCTTTATGAATCTTCATCCGTTTCTAAGTAGATTAAATTAAACAAATATCAATTACGAAAATGTACAGGCATGCGGCGGGAAAGGCCAGTAGCGCTCCGTCGAAACGGTCAAGCATGCCGCCGTGGCCGGGCATCAGTTTTCCGGAATCTTTCACGCCCGCGCTTCGCTTGAGCATGGACTCTATTAAATCGCCAAACATGCCGAATACTGTGAGGAGCGCCGCAATCGCCCACAGATGCCCCAGCCCGCAGGTAAAAAATCCGGTCAAGCGAAGGATGTAGGCGGTGAGTGCTGCTATTAACAGCCCTCCGACAAAGCCTTCCCATGTTTTTTTCGGCGAGATGGAGGGGAACAGTCTGTGCCGCCCGTGTTGCCCGAAGAGCGATCCGAAGGCATACGCACCCACATCGCTGCTCCAAAGAATAATGAATAGTCCCAACAATAACCGTCCGTCGTACTCCGTCGTCGACCGTCCGATGAAAGCCGGCAAATTCATCAGCGTCAATGGCAGGGCAATGTAGATGTAGCCTAACAGTGTGTATGCAACGGTCTCAAAGGGCTTGTCGTGTTTTTTATATAGTTGCTGAATGAGTAGCGCCATCCAAAGCAGGAACATGGCGCAGAGGAGTGACAGAATGAGGAGGGGCTCAGCATTGTCCATCAGCAGGAAGGTCGCCATCCATAAGCACGCGCCGGCCAGTATGCCGATGGTTTTTTGCGGCCATTGTTTCGGCCCCAACGTCAAGGTATAAAATTCGATTAACATGCTTATCAGCAGGAAGAGCATCAGGCAGGCATAGGGCACTTTGCCGCCTAACAGGCAGCCGACCATGATGCCGACAAAAACGATTCCGCTAATCGTGCGTATGCGCAGGTTCTTCATGCCGTACGGGTTAAAAGAGGGTATGATCCTCGTCGGGCGGAGGGGTTTCTTGTTCGTTCTCGGCCACCGCTCTTTTTCTCTTTTTGCTTTTTCCTGCCGGCAATGTTTTGTCGTCGCTGCCGGCAGATGTCGGGCGTTCACCGAATATCCGTTCCAAATCTTCGGTGAAAATAACTTCCCGCTCGAGCAGCAGTTCGGCCAGTTGGATAAAGCCCTCGCGGTGTTCGAGCAAAATGGACTGGGCGCGTTTGTACGACGCATCGATGAGGCGTTTCACTTCCTCATCAAGCAATTCCGCCGTTTTTTCACTGTACGGCTGTTTAAAACTGTATTCGTACTGCCCTGAGGTGTCGTAGTAACTGATGTTTCCGATTTTATCGCTCATGCCGAAGTAGGCAACCATGGCGTAAGCCTGTTTCGTAATTTTTTCCAAATCGTTGATAGCGCCGGTCGAAACTTTATTGAAGATAAACTCTTCGGCAGCCCGCCCGCCCAATGTAGCGGCCATTTCGTCGAGCAACTGTTCGGTGGTGGTAATTTGCCGCTCTTCGGGCAAGTACCACGCCGCACCCAAGGCTCGCCCGCGCGGGATGATCGTTACTTTCAGCAGCGGATTGGCGTGTTCGAGCCACCAGCTAACGGTGGCGTGCCCCGCTTCGTGGAAGGCAATCGTGCGTTTTTCTCCGGCGGAAATAATTTTGCTCTTCCGCTCCAGCCCGCCGATAATGCGGTCGATCGCATCAAGGAAATCCTGCTTGTCAACGTCCCTTTTATTTTTGCGGGCGGCAATTAAGGCCGCTTCGTTGCATACGTTGGCAATATCTGCGCCGGAGAATCCGGGCGTTTGCTTGGCAAGGAAATCAACGTCGAAGCCGGTAACCAGTTTCAATCCCCGCAAGTGTACTTTAAAAATTTCGATACGTTCTTTTAATTCCGGTAAGTCCACATGAATCTGTCGGTCGAACCGTCCAGCGCGCATCAAGGCCCCATCGAGCACGTCGGCGCGATTGGTGGCCGCCAAAATAATGACGCCGCTGTTCGAGCCGAAGCCGTCCATTTCGGTGAGTAACTGGTTGAGGGTATTTTCGCGTTCGTCGTTGGCCGTAAAACCGTTGTTGCGGCTACGCGCACGGCCTACCGCATCAATTTCGTCGATGAACACGATGCAGGGCGCTTTTTCCTTTGCTTGCCGAAATAAATCGCGCACCCGCGACGCTCCTACGCCGACAAACATTTCTACAAAGTCCGACCCCGACATGGAGAAAAACGGCACATCGGCCTCGCCGGCGACGGCTTTTGCCAGCAAGGTTTTCCCTGTACCGGGAGGGCCGACGAGCAGTGCGCCCTTCGGTATCTTGCCGCCCAGATTTGTGTATTTTTGCGGGTTTTTCAGAAAGTCGACAATTTCCATGACTTCCACCTTTGCTTCTTCCAGCCCGGCAACATCTTTGAATGTGATTTTATTTTTGTTGTCCTTATCGAAAAGTTGCGCTTTGGAACGGCCTACCGAAAAGATGCCGCCGCCGCCAAACGACCCGCCGCCGCCCATATTCCGCGTCATCCGCCGGAAAAAGATAAACCAGATGAACACGAGTATCAGCGGGAACATCAGCCATTCCATTGCACGGGCGAAATAGTTGTGGCGGGTGTCGGTTTCGATTTTAACAATCTGTCCGACGGTCGGGAGTTCGCTTGCCGCACGTTCCTCGTTCAAGGCCTCCACAGTCTTATAAACGCCAAACTCCGTTTGATTGATAAAGAAGAAGTGCGGGCCGGTCTGCGGGGGCGTATTGCCCAACCGGTCTGCATATTTCTCCAGTTTCTCCTTGCGGATATACACTTCGACCTTCTCCTGATTGGTAATGATGGTCAGGCGTTCCACGTCATTTTTCGGCAGCATTTGCTCTTTAACTTCCTGCCATTCGGTTTTTACCGGTTCGAAATCGTTATAATTAAACCAGACATACAGGAACACCGCACCCAGCAAAAGATATATCCACGTGACATTAAATCCCTTTTTCGGGGAGGTGTTCGGGCGTGGAGGACGCGGAGGTTGGTTTTGAGGTTTATTGGGGGGTAATGTTCCGTTCATTTTCTTTGTCAATTTTATTTCGGTGTTTCATCGTATGTCTTACGTACAGCGTCGGCCCATAAATCTTCGAGTCGGTAGAAACGGCGGTACTCCGTCTGGAAAATATGCACCACCACATCCGTATAATCAAGGATAATCCAGAATGCGTTTTCCTTTCCCTGCACGCGGCGCGGGTTTTCGTGCAACTGTTCGTCCATTTCCTTCTCCACATTGTCGGCGATGGCCTGCACCTGTGTAGAGGAATGGCCATTCCCGATGACAAAGTAGTCGCAGATAGTCGACTCCAGCGCCGAAAAATCAAGTGACAGAACTTCCTCCGCTTTTTTGTCGAGCATTGCCTGCGCAATGATAGCTACCGGCGTCGGTTGTGCAACCCTTGCCGGCGATTGCAGGCGCTTTACCGGTTGTTTGTCCGCCCGGTTTTTACCGTTCGTGGCTTTTCTTCGGGTGGTCTTCACGACTTTTACTGCTGTTGCCGCGGGTATTGCTGTTGCCCGTATTGCGACGCTCTTGGCCGCCGGTTGAGTTTGGGCGGATTTTACCGTTGCGGTGTTAGCTATTTTAATCATTCAAAAATCAAAATCATTCATTATTATCAGTCCGCAAAGGTAGGTTTTTTTTTGTAGGTTTGCAAACTAACCATGGGCGGCGCCAGGGCTGACGCATCTAATACACATGTGATGATGTAATGATGAGGTGAAATGCGCTACGCGCGGTGAAAAGGTGAAAGTGGCTGTATCAAAAGACCGAAATCGTCGTCATTACAAAGACGAGGTCTGAAGTAATCCATTGATTTACTGATATTATAGATTGTATTACACCGTTCACAATGATGAAAACCGACTTTTGATACAGCTCCTTCAATTGTCCCCCGCTGGCGGGGGTGCCGACAGGCGGGGGTGGATTTAACTATGAACTATGAACTAACAATTAACAATTAACATTCCCCGTAGGGGAACAATATCAATAGAAAAAACCGCCACCACCCCGCCCCATTGTCTGAACTTTGATTCTTGTGATTTTTGTGATTAATATGATGCCTTGCGGCGCAAGTTCCCCGTAGGGGAATAATAATGGTTAATGGTTAATTGTTAATTGTTAGCTGGCGCGCCAATCGTCATG